>JAIMBH010000025.1 GCA_023511485.1 Bacillota bacterium
TTTAAAGGGTGCTGAGACCACATAGAAAAGGTAATGCCATGCCAGAATTAGGGTGCTGCATTGCGGAAGTCAGGAAAATGATTCATTTTAGCAAGGTATGATGTCTTGGTTAAAAAGTTAGGAGTAATTTTAAGATTAGAACCGGCCAACACCAAGTATAGAACCAATATAGGTTTCATATACTGAAACCTGCTTTGCCCCGGCAGCTATAAGCGAATTTTTGAGGTCTTGGACAGTAGTAACGTTGTAACTTTTCTTTCTTTCTCGCATGGAGATCAAAAAATTCCAAAACCCCACGGAAGCAAGAGCTAATAGAGAGCTTAAGCGCTTTATTCCTTTAGCTGCCCGCCATTGAGCGACGATTGCACTCCATAATGAAAGAGGGGCAGACGAATTAACTACTACGATTACGCCCAGGGGTCGAATGACCCTGCGAAGCTCTGAAAAGAAGCGACGATATTCGGCTAGGGTGTAAACGACGTTGATTGAAATCGCCACGTCAAAGCTCTGGCTTTCAAAAGGTAGCGGTTGATTTAAATCATGGGGCAATATTTTTGGTGGACGCCCGTTATTATATGGCAAATTTTTAACTTTGTTTTCGGCTATTTTAATCATGGCCGGAGACGAATCGACCCCGATAACTTGATGGCCTCTTTTAGTAAGTTCTTGAATGTAATTGCCGGTTCCACAGCCAGCATCTAGAATCTTAAGAGGTTGTCCTTGGGCATAATTATCTATGTGGTCGCAAACCTCTTGTACGAGAATTTGATAAGGTATATAGTGCTTGGCTAGCCTATCATAGCTACCTGCATATTTGTTCCAGAAAACCCGCTCAAGTCTTTCGTTTCTCATCACTATCCTGCACTTTTGTTATTAGTGTCGCTTTCATAAATGGTGATCTACATAAAACGACCTACAAGTGATTAAATATTATGCATTAACTTAGGCGGCTTTGTGTCCTTTACAAAATAATTATATAAATTTATATTTTTTGCCTTAACAGTTCCATGAGCTTGCTCTAACGAGAGCAAATAAGGACTTGTTATATCGCCAAAACAAAACTTTGGCTCTGCTAGCTGCTCAAAAACAAAACCATAGCGTCTAAATGTTCTATGCAGACGGTTATCCAATATTGCGAACCAATGGCTGATACCATGTCTTTCACTGTAGTTAAAAATGGTTTTATATAGACCAAGGGTTATGATTGGGCCAAGTTTCCTGTATTTAGGATGTATGATTAATCTTGAGACCTCCGCAAATGATTTAGTGTTTGCCGGTCGTTCGATATCAAACAAGGATTCTATTGGAAATCCTAGCGGTGATTCCTTAATGAGTCTTATTGTTGCGATAATTGCGGAATTGTTCTTTGCAATAAATAGTTCAGAGCACGCATCCCACGCATCACACTCTAGTCCATCGGGGTAATCCTCAGCCTTAAGATAATTCTTTTCCACGCAATATATATCGTATCGCAGTCGGTATACAGCCAGCTTTTCTTCTTTTGTCCGAGCCTTTTTGAAGGTGATCATGGTTCTTTCTTGCTAAAAGGCGATAAATCGCAGATAGGACATGAATTTTACTAATTACCATATTATACCATATTAGCGCTAAGTCGCAATGCTTCCCCTTGGCTATTTGAAAATATAAAGGCTAAGCATGTAATATTATTACGTACGCATGGCTTATTAATAGTATGCATATGACTGGTTATTGAGGTATGGTATTCTTGTGCGCTCAGTAGATGATTAATAATGCTGTAGCACTAGAAAAATCTGAATATGCCCTGGTAAAAACATATTCTCAACCAATTGTTTTAGGAGTATATTATTCTAATCATTATTGTTGTTTAGGCTAGCGGTTGATAATATCCTCATATAGTGGGGGAAGTATATCACTAAAATGGTAACGCAAACTTTAAAGAGAATGCTACTCGGTCAGCCTATTGAGACCGAACGCGACCACGAAGAACGACTTATAAAATTCCTCGCCCTTCCTGTATTTTCGTCGGATGCAATATCATCTACGGCGTATGCCACCGAAGAAATTCTTCTCGTATTAGTGTTGGCTGGCGCAGGCGCAATTTACTTATCTTTACCTATTGCTATGGCTATTGTCGGCCTTCTAGCCATCCTGGTTGCTTCATACCGCCAGGTTATAGCCGCTTATCCAAGCGGCGGAGGTGCATATGTTGTTGCACGCGACAATCTAGGCTACAAGTTTGGCCTTGTTGCCGGCGCGTCTTTGCTTATAGATTATGTGCTGACTGTAGCAGTAAGTATAGCTTCGGGTGTTGCGGCCATCACATCTGCCATACCGGTATTGCATGAACACCGTGTTTTTCTGGGTGTGGTATTTGTTCTGCTAATCATGCTTGCAAATCTTCGAGGCGTAAGAGAGTCCGGAAAAATATTTGCTATACCGGCCTACTCCTTTATACTTGGTGTTGGCTTGATGCTCATAGTTGGTTTTGCGCATTATTTTTCCGGCCACCCCAATATAGCACCGGTCAATATCAAGACAACTGCTTTTGAGCCGATAACAATGTTTTTAATCTTAAGGGCATTTTCGTCAGGATGTGCTGCTCTAACCGGTGTTGAGGCGATTAGCAATGGTGTCCAGGCGTTTAAGAAACCTGAGGCCAGGAATGCAAGGATAACGCTGGTTTGGATGGCTATCATACTGGGATCCATTTTTCTTGGTGTAACTGAGCTTGCTCGATTTTACCATATAGTACCAATCCAGAATGAAACAGTATTATCACAGCTTGGCAGAAGTATTTTTGGTAGAGGTATAGTCTACTATTACATACAGGCCGTTACGGCTTTGCTTCTTGTGGTTGCAGCGAACACAAGCTTTACAGGATTTCCCCGCGTTTCTTCGCTTATGGCAAGAGATGGGTTTATGCCCAGGCAGTTGATGAATAGAGGCAACAAACTTG
The DNA here is from genome assembly GCA_023511485.1 of Bacillota bacterium. Classification (NCBI taxonomy): domain Bacteria; kingdom Bacillati; phylum Bacillota; species Bacillota bacterium. Next base: position 2,939 of record JAIMBH010000025.1, read on the forward strand.
CCTTTTCAAACGGTATCTTAATGCTTGCCTTTTTCTCGATAGTTCTACTTGTAATATTTGGAGGGGATACTCATAGATTGATCCCACTTTATGCGGTGGGTGTTTTCACTAGCTTTACATTATCACAAATGGGTATGGTAAAACACTGGTATATGGATCGTGGTCAAGGCTGGATGGTTAAAGCTCTTATTAATGGGGCTGGGGCAGCCGCTACCCTTATAGTTCTTGTAGTTATCGGCGCGTCTAAATTTACTCATGGCGCATGGATTGTGATAGTTATCGTGCCGGTACTTATCCTCCTTTTTACAAGGATAAAAGCACATTATAACAGTATTGCAGAGCAGTTATCTCTCTGTAACTTAAGGCCGCCTAAACCGGCAAATAACTGGGTTATTATGTGTATCGGCGGAGTTCATTGCGGAACGTTGCAAGCGCTGCGTTACGCAAAAATGATCTCAAACAATGGAGATGTAAGCGTAATTTACGTAAACACTCAGAGCGGCGAACCTACGGATGTGTTGCAAAAGTGGGAAAAGTATGGATTCAGCACGCCTATTGAGGTAATAAAATCGCCTTATCGCGATGTAATCGGGCCTATAATTAACCGAGTAAGGCAAATACACGACGAGCATCCCGACGACTTCATCACGATAGTTGTTCCCGAGTTTGTATGTAAAAAGTGGTGGCAGCATCTGCTGCATAACCAAACCGCATTTATCCTTAAAACTAGGCTGATGTTCTGGCCAAATGTGATAATCACAAGCGTGCCGTATCAGCTTTCTTAGCCAGGTGCCTGCGGCGCATCATCCAATAGTTCAATTGCGCTATCCTTTTTGATGAATGCGTCCCCGAGAAGGCACGCCAGTAAAATCAAAATTACTGCGGCAAGAAGGTAGCTTCCAAGAGTATCGGTTAGCCAATGCGCACCGCTATACACACGGCCGAAGCCTACTATTAAGGGCATAATAAATGAAAATGCCGCCCAGAGATATCCGATTGGCCGCTCCTTAGCGCTTTCAATTGCCATCATCCCAAGGAATCCAAAGATAATCGCATATTCCAAAGTGTGGCCTGATACAAAGCTAAAGCCGGTTGATGGGTCGTAGATCTTAATCAACCCGGCAGCTGGCCTTGGCCTCGATAACACGTTTTTTATCGCGTATGAAATGACCTCAGATATACCGGCGGCTGCTAAGTAGACTATACGCCGGTACCGCCGCGTTACCATAAAGATTACAAAGAGCACAACATAGACGATTCTAAAAGCTGAAGAGGCAAAAATTGAGTTGGTGGTACGGAGAAAGCTATCCCAGCTCTGGGACTGCATAAATAGCGTAACAGTGGTGTCGAAATTATTTATCGGGTGTGCCGCAACATAAAACGAGAGGACCGCGAATAGGGTTAAAAGTATTGCGATAGCTGCTAAAGCTTGCATTCTTTTAATCATCGTCATATGCCCTATCAATCTCAACGCTCCCGATTGTAATTTGTTCCTATCATATTACTGGTGATCAAACTTGGCAATTTCAGGTTAAGTAAAATATCTAACTAAAAGTTGCTCATAAAAGTTGATCTACAGGCCTAAGATATTGGAGACGGATTTCACTAAAAACCCGTCTCCAAATCTACCCAGCAAGAAGACGTATGCTATAAAGCCAAAATAGAATATACCGCTTAAAACCAGATGGACGGCATTAAGTCTACCGTTGATTTTAAGGTTTGCAAGCAGCAATATGCTTGCACCAATTCCCAAGGCTGCTGCAATGACCGCGGGTTCAGTAAGATGCCATGGCGTGAAAATGATGCCAAATGCAGGCAGAATGCAGCTCTGAAAAACCATGGCCCCGGTAATATTTCCCATCGCTAAAGTATCTTTCTTGCTGCGAACCCATAAGATGCTATTGAATTTCTCAGGCAGCTCAGTTGCGATTGGAGTAACCAAAAGCGATAGGACAAGTGCGGAGATAGCAAAATGGGCTGATATAGTAATAACTTGGCTGATAAAGAGATGGGCTCCGTATATGATTACGCCGAGTGCAATTATAAGCTGTAAAACTATAAATCGCCAGCGGGGAGGTAAACCCTTTTTTTGAAAATGAAGCGGTCTCAAATTACAGGCCGTATCGCCACAATCAGATATCGTGTTGCGAAAGTAATGGATATAAATGCCAAGGAGCGTGGCTGCCAGCGCAAGCTTAACAGGCCGAGACGGCATGACAGCTGCAATTAGTGCAATACTGTAGCTGGAGAGAAAATAGCGAAGGTCACGAGTCAACGTGTTTATATGCGCGTCGACCTGACGGGAGCGTCCGTTGACAAAAGAGAAGGTAAAGATTCCTGAGCCGACAACAAACATGGCTAAGGTTGCAAGCATAAAAGATGACCCGATAATAGCACCTATACCGATATGCTCTTCTCCCTTGCTAGAGCCGAAGAGAATTGCAAAGACGGGGATTATAGTCTCAGGCAAGGCTGTGCCGATTGCCGCAAGAATGCTGCCGACGGCGCCTTCGCCTAGTTCAAGCCGATGACCTAGCCACTCAACTCCGTTGCTAAACAGCTCACAAGCAGCTAAGATAATCACCAGAGATAAAGCAAAAAGAAGATAAGTAATCAGCAAATTTATCTCTCCTTTGACCGAACAAAAACTAACCGCATATTTAAAACAAAAAGACCTTCAATCAAAAAAGATTGAAGGTCTCGCTAGTTGTTGCCAACTGGCCGTCCGGGCTTTTACGCCGGGTTTGTCGAAACGGCCAACCTGTACCGTACAGCACAGGTAGCTACTCCCCTTCTGGTTTGTATCGATTTAAATATAAATCAGAATGTGTTATCAAATCAAGGTTTACCATGTCATTCGGTCGGCATTAAGTAGCATAAATTTATGCCACTTTTTTCTAAAAGTTGTATGGTTGTGCCGGATAGGAATCATTTAATTAGTGAAGGCAGGCCTTGTTAAAGAAACTAGTAACCGATATAATCCGCTTTGAGAGATGCGTAGCCAGCAACCGCATGATCAATAAACCTTTGCTAAAACTATAAAAATAAAATAAAATTAACGCTGTAGATAAGTAGTGTTTTTACAGACAAACCGACCATAAAAGAAGTAATCCATAGGATAGTTCATCGCGGAAAGGATAAGAGTAGATGAAAGCAGTAGTAGTTGGAGCAACCGGTTTCATAGGTGTTGCGTTATGTCACTATTTAAAGCAATGCGGTTGGGAAGTTACGGTTTTAGCAAGAAATGCTAGTAAAGCCGAAAAGGTATTGGGTGTTGGCTACAACATCATAAGCTGGTCCCCTGATTCAGATATCCCCCAAGAAGCACTCCAAGATAGCGATGCTGTTATAAACCTGGCTGGTGAACCAATCGGTAATGGAAGATGGACCCGAGAACGCAAACAGCGTATTTTGGAGAGTCGGGTTCAAACTACAAAAAAGCTGGTTGAGGCAATAAAAGGTCTCGATAAGAGACCGGAAGTATTGATAAACGCCTCAGCGGTTGGATATTATGGCCCACGGGGCGATGAAACGCTCTGTGAGAAAGAAAGGCATGGAAGCGATTTCCTGGCCGAAGTTTGTAAGAAATGGGAGGAAGAGGCGTTAAAGGCAAGGCGGCTTCGCGTAAGGGTCGTGCCGGTTCGGATTGGGATAGTCCTTGGTCGCGGAGGCGCACTTAAGCGCATGTTAACACCGTATAAGCTTTTTGCCGGCGGTAGGATTGGCAATGGAAAGCAATGGATGTCCTGGATACATCGCGACGACCTTGTTGGAATAATAAAATTTGTAGCTGAAGACGGTTCCATAAACGGTCCTGTTAACGCGACCGCCCCGCGGCCTGTTACTATGAACGAGTTCTCACGGGTGCTGGGGCGGGTTATGCATCGTCCATCATGGCTTCCCCTACCAGGTATTATTGTTAGAATGGGCTTAGGTGAAATGTCTGATATGGTACTTAAAGGGCAACGGGTTCTTCCCTGCAAGCTGATGGAGGCAGGATATGAATTTAAATTCGAATCGTTGGTGGATGCCTTAAGGGATGTCCTAAGAAAAAGAAAAGATAAAAAGCCTGCGCCAGAGGCTATCGCAACTAAGAAAGAATCAGTTAGCTTGAGTTCGGGAATCGATACTGGCGATAATAGTAAAACAAGCGAAGGTAAAACAAGCAGCGCCACTTCCAGGCAACGCAAGTCAGACAGCGCTAAGAAAACCGTAAAAAGCAAGTCACACGCAGCAGATAAGAAGCTAGCTAAGAGCAGCCAAAAATCTCCAAAAACCACTGCATCGTCAAAAAGAGCTAGCCAGGCGAAAACAAAAAACAATGCCGGCACTAACGGCTCAAGTGAAACAGTAGTGGCAGCACGCAATGGCAAGTCAGGAAAAATATCGAATAGTGCAAGTAGAGCCTCTAAACATACCAAGCCAAATGGAGTTAAAGTTAGTGCTTCAGGAACTAAGACAAGCACTCCAGGTAAAGCAAACGGCAATGCTAGGAACAATGGCAGCGGCAAGCTGGCAAAATCAGCAGCACAGGCGAATTCAAATGGCCTGAGTAAGACAAAAAGCAAAACCAGCACAAATGGTTCTCGCAGCGCTGTAAAGGCCAACAGTGCAAAAGCTTCGATGCAAACCAATGGAGCGGGCAAAACAGTGGCAGACACTAATGGGGCAAGTAGTACAAGTGGGGCGGGCAAGTCAGCAAGCAAGGCTAAATAGCATCTAGAAATACTGATAAATCAGCATTCATATCGTATATTTGTGTATATAAAATAGCGCCTTTACCAAGGCGCTATTTTACTTGCCATGCACGATGGTCACGATAGGATGGGTTATCCTATCGTATCGACTGACGAGAAGCTTGGCTCATGCAGTGGTATAATAATATCTGCGATCTCTTTCACGCGAAGAACCTGGTTGTAAGCCGTATAGGAGTTAACGTGCACACCTGGAGCGATCACTTCCATTTCCATAGCGCGAACTGCCGCAGGAGGCTCAAAATTTTCCATAATAACACAGAATCCTGTAATTGCTGCCAAACCTTTCTCGGTATTTACCAGCACTGTTAAACATCCCTCTGTATGAGACGGTGTATGGATAACCTTCAAGCCCTCGGCGATCTCATACTCGTCTCCTTCGATGACGACTATTTTGCCAGCCTTTTCAATTTCTTCGATGAAATCATACTCGTAGCGAAAATCAAGCGGATGCGGATCGTGAATCGTCTCTAACTCTAGCTTGTGGATGTAGAAAGTTGCATTCTTGCATTTTACATCGTTCTCACAGTGGTCGTTGTGCAGATGCGTGTGTATAACGATATCTATATCCTCTGGCTTTAGTCCCCACTTAGCCAAACCTTCCTCAAAAGTATGTATTTTGCCGCCGATTCTTTCTTCCCTTTCCTTTGAAGGTAGCACACCCATGAGCGCTGTATCGACGAGAATCTTCTTGTCTCCTCCCTCTATATACCATACATAAACCGGTATATGGTATTCGGTGCCATAGCCGTGCTGATAAGTCATGATACCTTTATCGATAACTTTACTACCAACAACGATTGGATGAATTTTATAGGTTGCCACTATCATTCACCTTCCTTTTCTTATATGTTAAATAATTATCATATCAAATAAGCGATACTTTTTTAAGTAGGAAATTACCTAATTTAGAGTAAGGCATGCTTTTCGGTATGCATAAGTATACCCGGTATGGATTGCTGAATTTAGGCTTATTTAACTTATCTCTCTGCCTTTATTAACACCTGAGGTCCACGCGTTGTGGTAGTTATATGTAGGCAGGCAAACTTATTAAGGTGGGCAAATAATACATTGCTTAGATAGTTTGTTTAAGATTGGCCTATAAGCGGTAATAGTTTATACAGGATACTATGCGCAGTCTGGCGGTTAATTGCAGATGGAATTAAGAACTAGAAAAGCTAATCGGGAAGACTTGATGCTTTTATATGGCTGGGCTAACGATCCGCTTACCCGCAAGATGAGCCTTAATAAAGGTACCGTATCGCTTGAGACATATTACAAGTGGTTTAACATATATTTGCATGATGATAATATACTCTTTCTAATTGTCGAAGGTTTGGACAAGGAGGATTGGATTCCGATTGCTCAGGTGCGTTTGCATGCGGACGGAGAAATAAGTTTCTCAGTTGCAAAGGATTACCGCGGTAAAGGGTTGGCGGCTCGCATAATTATTAACGCTATTGAGTTTGCAAAGTCCTGCTTTCCAGTTAATTGTATAGTCGCAAAAGTGAAGAAAGACAATCTCGCATCAATTAAATCGTTAGAAAGAGCCGGATTTAATCTAATTGGAGAAGATACAATAAAACGCGAGAGTTGTTATGTGTATGAGAAGTATTTATAACAGTTTCTAACCCTTAAATTCTAAAAGTCTGAAGAACATCGGCATGTTTTGAGGCATCTCGTGGTAAAATATAGATATGGATATAATTAAGCGATTGTTTGGGAAGAAACCAATACCTGAAAACCTGGGCCGGAATCAGCCCTGCTGGTGTGGAAGCGGCAAGAAATATAAGCATTGCCACTATGACAGGGACCAGAAAAAGTTGTCCACCATAAGAGCCGGCAAATGTAGCCCGAGCGGCTGAAGCTCGTAGTGCGTGTGGGTGCACGCTAGTGATTCCGCTCCCCCATAAACCATGCGGCTATCATTAAGTTGTATGCACGCAGTTTAGTATGCGTAAGTCTGAGGAATATTTATCTAAAGGGTATACTAAGCCGTTTAGCAATCAAAGGGTGGCCAAGTGGTCAAAATATACGGTTTGATTGTGTTAGTTATTTTTATCATAGCCGTGTATAAGTGGGGTACGATATCTACACTTCTTCATCTACGGGGATCATCTTTAAGAATAAGAGGTTTTAAGAATCGCAAGGTAATCAAAGAAGAAAAAGATGTCGGCAACAACGAGGGCGGCAGACCTTTATATAACAGACATTATCACTTCCTTACTCCACCGGCAAAGATGGATCTACAGCAGATAAGCAGACTAGAGAGGCTCCATGCGAGCTTAAAGAATCCAGGGGTACGCCTAAGTTGGCGGGCACATCGCAAAGCAGCAGACCATAATTACCATTCCACTGATAGGTTTAAAGGGATGACCATTGAAAGTCATAAGGCCGATAATTTTGTCGCACTTCAGGCAAAAATTGATTCGCTGCTTGAAACGAAAAAGGATGCAAGAATTATAACGCCAGCCGGGATGCGAACACTGATAGCTGCGACGGATAAAAAATGGCGACCCCTTATTATAACCGCATGCTGCACTGGTATGAGGGCTGTGGAGCTTATAGGTTTACTTTGGGAGGATATTGATTTCTATAGAGGAAGGATAAGCGTAAAGCGCATTTTCTGTGACGGTAGGTTTCGCGATACCAAGCCCGAGTCGCAAAATAGATCGATTATAGTTCCGCCGATTGTGATAGACGCTCTTAAGGAGCACAGAGTTAACCAAATACAAAACGGTATAAGTACCTCAAATAATTTTATTTTTACAAGCTCGACCGGGAAACCTTTGAGCCTGGGTAGCCTTGAGAAGCGTATTTTGAAACCGGCTTTAGTAAAGGCAGGCATGGGCGAGATTGACTTTGAGGATATTCGCTATAGCTATGCCATGGCTCTTTTAAATTCTGGGGAGAACGTTACTTTTGTCTACAAACAGCTTGGTCTCCTCGTAACTGAAAGCGATGATCAAGCCTATAGGGAATCTCAAAGTGACATAGAAAAAGGAGCAAACAGTAGATTAGGCTCTATATTTGGTACAATGCCCTTTGAAAAGGATGCGGCAGTGTTGGGTAACGATATTTATAACAGGGACGATTTACTCTACCCTCCATGGATGGAAAATTAGGATTTATCAAGCGGCTTTTAGCTGCTTATAGCATAAAACTTCAGACTGAAGCAGTCTGGTAAAGTCTGGCAAGCTAAGCAGCGCGAAATTCACCGAATAGCTCATCTAAGACATCGCCCACTGATTTGTATTCCCTATCAGGAAGTTTCTTAGCGAAGTCACAGATGCTTATAGCTTCACCTTCTTCAAGATCGAGCTCTTCGCATCCTATTGATGCAATAATATCATTTTTACTTGCAGGAAAATGGATTCCTTCCAATACATCTGGCAAAGAACTTAGCCAATACCAATTCTCAGAAGATACCGCTTCATCTTCGGGTTTGACCGGCTTTTCCTGCCAATTAACACTGCTGGGCATAAACAACACCCCCAATTCCTGGATACCCATAAATGACATGGGTTAACAAAGAATTTCATTGTGGGCGGGCTTTTGGTAGGCTAGGATGTTAAGTACTCCTTAATCCCCGCCTTTCAAGGGCTTTTATAATAGCAGACTTATCTATCTGGCCCTCCTGAATTAACTCATCCCCTATAAAGACTGCCGGCAACAAAATAAGGTCTTGCCTAATACGCGTTATGAGAGGCTCTATTTCGTCTGTATCATCGTATAGGATGTTATACGTATCGATTCTAGCCTGGTCTCCAAATCGCTCTGAAACGGCGCCTGATAGGCTGTTAACAATTGCCATAAATTCCTTATCGCCACTGGCTGATATGCATGACCTTCAGCCGCTAGGAACTGTTGTATAAACAACGATAACATTTAATGGGTTTAAAATACTTACCAACCACCTTGCAAACTAAATGAACCGCTTCAAGGCGGTCTTTATTTTTATTTTACTATCTGACAGCAGATTTAGGGATAGAAACAGCATTCTTTTATCATTTTAAAACAATGGCTTGGACGTGGTAAAATAACTTCTATAAAGTACAGCTGGATGGTGAAAATGGCAAAGGAAACGTTAACACTATTTGGAACAGCAGTTTCGTGCGCTCAGTGTTTGGCCAACATAAAGAATGGTCTGGAAACCTTGCATGGAATATTCAGCCTTTCGGCAGACGTAAAGGCCGATACGCTACAAATCGACTACGATTCTGATATTATCGATGAAAATGGCATAAGAGCGAAACTGCGAGCCCTTGGGTTTGGGGCAAAAATGCTCTATTGCATATGTTAAGGCTCTAAGCCGCCTGGGCTTCGCTTGGCGTTATGACAACATCAATCAGCCTGTTGTTTCTAAATACTTTAAGGTATATTTGTTGGCCGGGTCTCCATGTCCCTATGGCGCGGTAGATATCATCAACAGTCAATACTTTTTTTCCATTAACTTCTACCAGCAAGTCATTAGCACGGATGCCCGCCTTATCAGATGGCCCGCCCGGCTCAACGTTTACAGTCACAACTCCAAATGGCATGTCAAACCCTAAGGATTTAGCAAACTCATTGTCTAAACGCCTTTGCTGAGTAAGCATCCCAAGATGTGGACGTTGCACACGCCCAAATTCAATAAGTTGGTTTACAACCATTGCCGCAGTATTGGACGGTATGGAAAATCCTATCCCCTGTGCAAACACTATAGCCGCGGTATTAATCCCGATAATCTGGTTTCTTGAATCTACAAGTGGACCACCTGAGTTTCCCGGGTTAAGAGGCGCGGTATGCTGAATGATATTTTCAATAAGCTTGCCCTCCACGCCCCTAAAAGCCCGTCCGAGTGCACTAATTATGCCTGTTGAAACCGTCGAGCTAAGTCCTAGCGGGTTGCCTATGGCAATAACCAGCTGACCGACCCTTAGTCTTGAGGAATCACCCAGCCTGGCATACGGCAGGTCTTTAGCGTCGGCCTGTATTACGGCAACATCGGTGGCCGCATCAGCACCTACAAGAGAGCAACGAAGCTCCGTACCGTCTTGCATAAATGCTATGAGTTGTTCACTTTCGTTCACTACATGAGCGTTTGTAAGAATATAACCGTCCGCCGATATAATGGAGCCTGAGCCCCCACCGATTATTTCTCCGAAGACCCGATAAGAGGGTCGTTTGACCGTGATACCTGCAACTGTTGACCCAACCTGCTCAACAACAGAAATTACCGCCTGTGAATAGGCGTCAAGTATGTCGGAGTGAGATTGTTCTTTGTTTTCCATAAAGACTGTGCCTCCATCATGCGAGCCGATTCCAAATACTGATTAACTAACTTTTTAGATAATATCCATTAAGTTGGCTATGTATGCTTTGAATTTTTAAAATTGAATTAAATTATCGATAATTTGCCTGGTAAAGTAAGAATATATAGCACAGATGCCGTAGCTCGCAGTTCAAGCTATTGCAGCTCTAACAGAAGCAAAGGCTATGATCTGGGTAAGGAGGCGAATGGCAGCTTTAAACTGAAAAATCAAATTTCTACCCTTCAAAGAGCTTTTTATAATTGCCGTATCCCTCTTTTTCTAGATCTTCTTTTGGTATGAACCGCAAGGCAGCCGAGTTTATACAATACCTTAATCCAGTTGGCGGTGGGCCATCGTTAAAGACATGGCCTAGATGGGAATCCGCATGCTTGCTTCTTACCTCTATCCTGCCAAAGGGAGCTAGCTCCTTTCTTGTCACAATGTTGTTAGGCTCTAATGGCTTTATAAAGCTTGGCCATCCCGTTCCTGAATCGTACTTGTCTTTTGAGCTAAACAATACTTCTCCGGAAACAATATCAACGTAGATACCATCTCTTTTCTCGTTCCAATACTCGTTATTAAAAGGCGGTTCGGTTCCCTCTTCTTGCGTGACCTCATATTGCTTTGGTGTGAGCATTTTCTTTAATTCCTCTTTTGATGGCTTTTTCAAGGCTTTGTTTTCCATGCCAACACATCCATTCCGCGAAAGTTTTTAGTGTAGCTTATTTACCCTCTATTGTGCCGATGCTAATGAGTACGATTAAAAACGCGCGGTAATTTATAAATTAAAACAAAGGGAAAGGCAAATGAAAGCATTTATTGAGTAGCGCTACTCAATAAAAATCATTTATTCAAGAAACGTGCCAAAAAACAAAATTAGGCCGTAGTCGGGCCTAATTTTGTTGCGTGGAGATAGGGGGATTCGAACCCCCGGCCTCAGCATTGCGAACGCTGCGCTCTCCCAGCTGAGCTATATCCCCAATATATTTTGCATATAAGATGATACTACCATCGGTTTCAATTCTCAACCGATACGAGTTGCTCAGGCCACAATGTCAGAATTCCGTTACCTAATGCCCAAACATCTAATCCAGAAGTCCTGGTATTGGCTCTATAATAATCTTTCGGTCTTTGGCCGATATCTTCTTTATGACATCTTTAATTGCTGGGATCAGGTGCTCTTTTGAGTTTTCAACGACATAAACATCATTGCTGCCGGTGCGGAGGACGTCTGTCACATGTCCTAAGTGTTCGCCCCCGGTGGTGTAGACGTCCATGCCAATGATCTCATGTATCCAGTACTCGTCTTTGCCCAGCTTGACCGCTTCCTCGATGGGGACGACAAGGTCGTGCGTGGCGATACGCTCGGCATCTTCTCTGGTATCTATGCCTTTAAATTTAAGAATTAGACCGGATGGTCTACTCTCAACTTTTTCAATTACCAAAGACTGTATGCCGGGGATTGGGGGGCTTGGATAAAGAGTTAAGCCTTTTTTAAATCGCTCAGGGTAATCGGTAAGGCTCAATGCCTCTATATCGCCTCGCAGGCCATGCGGCCGGTTGGCATGAGCAACAACCAGATACTTCGGTCGCATTATCCGCTCCAAATACTAATCAGTCGATTATTTCGACGATAGCTTTTTTGCCTTCTTTCACGGCCGATGCTTTGACGATAGTTCTAATTGCTTTAGCAATACGTCCCTGCTTGCCTATGACTTTACCGAGGTCATCCGGCGCAACATGCAATTGCAGAATGATGGATTTTTCACCTTCGACGACAGAGACTCTTACACTATCCGGGTCATCCACAACAGCCTTCGCCAATAGCTCTAACAACTCTTTCACTAAGATACCCCCTGCTAGATTTTCTCTAGCTAAGAACTCCTGATATTTTCAATAGTTTTTTGACCTGCTCGGTTGGCTGTGCACCTTTCTTTAGCCACTCGGAAGCTCTCTCGTTATTGATTTCAATAGTCGACGGGTCGGTCTGGGGATTGTAACGACCCAGAATTTCTATAAACCTTCCGTCTCTTGGCGACCTTGAGTCTGCAACAACAACCCTGTAGTGTGGGTTTTTCTTCCCACCTACGCGGGATAGCCGAATTTTGACTGCCAAACTGTCACCTCCTTTGCTATTGCCATAACTTTCTATATTTAAACCTTATAATATCAGCGCAAATGCTATCCAAAGAACGGAAATCCCATACCCTTGGGCATCTTTATCCTGCCCTGCATATTGCCGAATTGCTTGATCATCTTCTTTGTTTGGTTAAACTGCTTAAGCAATTGGTTTACCTCATGCGGGTCGGTACCGCTTCCCTTTGCAATTCTCTCGCGTCTGCTGCCGTTAATCAAGCTTGGGTTGCGGCGCTCCTCGATAGTCATAGACTGTATTATAGCCCTGATTCTAGCAAGGTCTTTATCGCTCACCTGGATATCCTTTGGTAATTTACCCAGCCCTGGAATCATTTTAATAAGCTGGCTGATTGGACCCATTTGCTGCATTTGCTCCATCTGGACTAGAAAGTCCTCAAATGTAAACTCGGCCTTACGCAGCTTCTCTTCCATCTCCCGAGCCTGCTTCTCGTCTATAGCTTTTTGCGCTTTTTCGATAAGCGTTAATACATCGCCCATACCAAGGATTCTTGAAGCCATACGGTCGGGATGGAACGGCTCGAGGCTGTCCATCTTTTCGCCTACACTTATAAGCTTAATTGGCCGGCCTGTTACGGCCTTTATAGATAGCGCGGCTCCCCCACGGGCGTCGCCATCGAGCTTGGTCATAACAACACCGTCAAAATCAAGCTTCTCACGGAACGTCTGCGCTACGTTTACTGCATCCTGTCCGGTCATCGCGTCGACAACCAAAAGAATTTGATGAGGCTTAATTTCTGACTTAATCTCTTCAAGCTCGTGCATCATCTGGTCGTCGATATGAAGGCGGCCGGCTGTATCGATTATTATAATGTCAGAGCCATGCTGGTTTGCGGCCTTAATTCCCGCTTTTATTATTTGAAGCGGCGGTGTTTTTGGATCATCGCTGTAAAATGGGATCTTATTCTCATCCGCAAGCGTCTTTAACTGGTCTATGGCTGCTGGCCGGTAAATATCTGCACCGATCAGAAACGGTCTTCTTCCGCTTGACCTCAAAAAGTGCGAAAGTTTTGCCGCTGTGGTTGTTTTACCGGAACCCTGCAGGCCAACAAGCATTATGACCGTCGGCGGTCTAGATGCAAAGGTAATCTTGCTCTCCGTCGAGCCCATTAGCTCAGTGAGCTCCTCGTTTACGATTTTAATTACCTGCTGGGCAGGCGTTAGACTTTCCATAACTTCAACACCAATGGCCCTTTCCTTGACCTTGGCGATGAAATCCTTGACTACTTTGTAGTTGACGTCAGCTTCGAGCAGCGCAAGGCGGACCTCACGCATAGCCGCATCGACATCTTTCTCGGTAAGCTTGCCGCGAGACCTTAATTTACTGAATATGTCTTGTAGCCTGTTAGACAGGTTATCAAACAAAATACTCCCTACTTTTTGCAAAATAAAATTCAGCTGGGATTATATTCCCAGCCGTGTAAATATTATACCAGGTAATCGATGCTGTCAAGCTGCGCAAACTGAGAAACTTATTTACATGCAAGCTTATGCCCCGGTAGATGAGCGGAACCCCAGGTTAAAATCGGTTTTAAATATCTGTGGTTTCTTTTACCACCTCTTTTGAATTATCTTCTATTTTATTGATAAGCTGCTCGCCCTTAGCGGCTCGTACACTCATGTAGGTGGATACCGTTACCACTGCTTCTAGTATCATAAGTAGCGCTGTGATAAAAAATCTCAATGCTTCCGCATAGTTGCTGTCTGATGGCAGATCTGTCACCACAAGGCTCGGTATTAAAAATACGATTGAGAATTGCATTGCAAAAATCGTAAAGAAAAATCCTTGGACAAGCGTTCGGCTTCTGGCAAAAATAGATCTGATACCTCGAATTTCTTCAAGGACGGTGACTGGGATTATAAGCGAAAACCAGGTGAAAAAGACCGCGGCTGGTATTAAAAATACAATGCCTATGGAATTAGCAAACATAAGAAGGGCGGGAAAAACCGCAATGACCGAGATGGTTATTGTCATAGCGGAAATCATATTCACTAATATTATTTTAGGGTAAATTATTGTAGCATTTCGGGCGATAGTAAAAAACTTTGCCCGGCTGCTCGAAATCTCGTTTTTTACAATGGATGCCACAAAGCCCAGCAGCCAAAGGTCTGCCAACGCAATGATCATATTAGAAACAAATGAACCGTAATCGATCGTTATTGGTTTGCCATCAGGACCCATTTCGGTTATTGAGGGAAAGTGCACATAAAGCGGCAGGATCACGCTTATAATCGCAGCCAGACCAATCGATAAGGCTGAACCCAGCAAAATCAGTCTCCATTGACGGTCAAACAGTTTATAGGCCTCGCTTAAGATGTTAAAAAACAACAAATCATTCACCGTGAAATAATATGGGTATAAAGGCTTATCTGATTATACCGCAAACGGTGTGAGGCAATAAATAAACGGCATCAAAGCCGCCGTTATCAGATCAGCTATATTAACTAAATCAAATCTTTAAGGGCATCAGCAGCCCCCTCGTAACCGCGCTCCAGCGATTTTGCGAATGCCTCGGCCGCACGCTTTTTATCATTGAGCTGAATGTATGCGTATCCAACCCAGTAGTACGCATATGCATTATCAGCATCAAGACCCGCGGCCATTTCATGCTCCTTTATTGCCTCTCGGTACATCTCTTTTTCGAGATAGCATGAGCCTAAGTTATAGTGTGCATTGGCATTCATCGGGTCATGCTCAATGATAGCCCTATACTGTTCAGTGGCTTCCTCGATAGCTCCCCGGTCGAAATAGATCGTACCCAAGCCGAAGCGGGCCTTTATCATGCCTGGATTAAGCTCGACGGCTTTCTTGAAATATTTGATAGCCTTGTCATTGTCAGACCTCTCGAAATATATCCGCCCTATCATAAACCAGGCATCCCAATTTCTCCTGTCGATTAAAACAGCCTGTTTAAGGTATTTTAAGCTCTTATTATATTGCTTAAGGTTATAATGAATGATGCCAAGCGCATAATAATTCAGGCTATCGCCGGGACTAATGGCTATTGCTTTTTCGATTTCCTCTTTAGCTGCGTGAAAGTTTCCCTGGTTAGCAAATTCTTGAGCCCGCAGTTGATTTGCGTTGAGCTTTAACCCACTCTGACTGCTTTTTCGTCTCAGTCTAAGGGAAACTGCAACCGTAATCAAAGTAACTATCGCCAGCGTAATAAATATTAATATCATTTGTACGTCCTCCAATATTGCCTGAATGTTTTAGGTAGCGTTGCTAATATGCTCTCTTGGCTTCTTGCGCCCAATATCAGCATGAATATCGCTTTACCTAAGTTATATCGGACTAAAAGAAGCAACCTTTAGCAATTAAACCCAAGCCGAATAATGTAAGACGTAATATTATATAAGTGCTGTTCAGGGACGTCATAGAGATAATATGGTTGATATTACCAGTAAGTAACGTGGTTAAGAGGTGCAGTTTTTGGGCCCTTATAGACTAATAGACCTCGGTATTTGGTCCTATTCTTGCTGTCCCACGAGGGCTTCAACGAATTCTTCAGGGTTGAATTTTTGCAGGTCGTCCATGCCTTCGCCAACGCCAACATAGCGGATCGGTATTTTAAGCTCATCCTGAATCGCGAGGACAATTCCGCCTTTTGCTGTGCCATCAAGTTTTGTAAGCACGATACCATCAACTTTTAGCGCCTCATCGAATAGTCTTGCCTGTGCTATTCCGTTTTGCCCAGTGGTCGCGTCAATTACGAGCAGGGTAATAACTTCTGCATCGCCTTTTTCGCGCTCGGCTATCCTTTTTATCTTTTTAAGCTCTTCCATGAGATTTACGTAGGTATGCAGTCTTCCAGCAGTATCAATTAGCAAAACATCGGCCTTTCTTGCATGTGCAGCATGGATGGCATCGTAAACGACTGCTGCAGGGTCAGCGCCGCGCTCGTGTTTAACAATATCGACGTTTAATCTTTTTGCCCATATATCAAGCTGTTCAACAGCCGCAGCCCTAAACGTATCCGCTGCGCCAAGCATCACCGATGCACCATCTTTCAAAAATCTTCTTGCAAGCTTTGCGATCGTTGTCGTTTTCCCGGTGCCATTTACGCCCACTATAATGTATATACGCCTTGTTGCTGTGTTATGAACGGTTTGCGCTGCCTCTGTTCTGAGAATATTTATGAGTTCTTCTTTTAATAGACCAATAATCAGGTTGGCTTCAGTAATCCTTTCCTCGGCAACTCTATCCCTAAGATTATCAATTATCCGCATGGTAGATTGGACTCCGATATCAGCCTGGATAAGTATCGCCTCGATATCATCCCAAAGCTCATCGTCAATCTTACCTCTAAGTGTTAGGAGGCTGCTTATCTGACCGACAATATTTTCGCGGCTTTTTAACAATCCCTGCTTAAGCCTTTGAAACCAAGACAAAGTTTCTTCCGCTTGCGTTTCTTCAATTATCTCCTCTACCTGCTCAGCGGTCTCTTCTATAGCCTCTTTGTCGGTTTCTTCAGCTTCCTTAGCTTCCCCAGATTCAAAGCCTTCTGTCTCTTGGATTTCTTCTTGACCTAAACGTTTTCTAAACCAGCGCATCAGTTAAATCACCCTATGAATTAATCTTATTCATTCCCATGTTATGAGAAATAATAATAACATACTCGTATTCTTGCGGCGGCACAATATTTACGGGTTAGCCTACTTACCGATACTTAGAACTACGTAGTGCGGCGATCGAGATATTGAAAATCGCCCGGCATTGAAAACTACCCAACGCCTATTGTTACCTCACTAAACTTTTGCGAGATAAGCTTTGAGACGCCGTCGGCTTGCATCGATACCCCATAAAGCGAATCTGCGATCTCCATCGTTCTTCGCTGGTGAGTGATTATGAGGACCTGGCTTTTCTGTTTTAACTTATTTATGAGGGTTATAAATCGCTGCAGGTTGATATCATCTAGCGCTGCTTCGACCTCGTCGAGGATATAAAATGGGCTTGGCCTCGTTTGGTAGAGTGCAAATGAGAAGGCCAGTGCAACCAGTGACTTTTCGCCTCCTGAGAGGAGCGAGAGCCTTTGTAGTTTCTTTCCTCCCGGCTGCGCCACTATATCTATGCCGCTGTTTTTAATATCCTCAGGGTCGGTTAGGATAAGCTCTGCCTGCCCACCAGGAAAGAGCGCTTCAAATACCTTTTGGAAGTTTTCATTTACTTTCTCAAAGGTCTCACTGAAGCGAATTTTCATTTTTTGTTCGATTGCACTGATTACTTTCATTAAGGCGCGCCTGCTTCGTTGCAGATCTTCTATCTGATCAACAAAGAATTTATGCCTCTCCTCAAGCTGATTATATTCTTCGACGGCTACTGGGTTTACCGGACCGAGAGCTGCAATACGTTTTCTGAGGCTCGATATCTCAGCTTCTGCTTCTTCATCAGGGATTGTAATCCGGTAATCCAGTGCTTTCTCAAGAGGTATTCCATATTCATCGACTACTTTTTGGACGGCCGATGTTACTTTTAACTCAAGCTGGGCTTTTCTTACCTCAGTTTCGTGGATCTGTTTGATTGTAGACTCTATCTGATCGTTAATCTTATTGATATCAAGCTGATGCTGGCGAAGCAAATTTCTTAAATCCTCAAGTGAGCCCTCCTCAAATGAGGTCATTTCTATTACCTGTTCCTGGCGAAAGGCAATAGATTTCAGGATATCCTGCAGCACCACCTTAAATGGGCCGAATTTTTCGTTTAGATTTTCTAAAAAATCTAAAAAGGCCCGTTTCTCATCAACGTGAAGATCGAAGTCTTTAAGTTCGTTGTTTGCTCTTAAGGACCTTCTTGTATTATGCAAAAGTCTTTCGTTTAGCGATTCTATATCGACTTTTAGCTTCTCGATCTCGACTCTTAACCTTGATTCTTCTTCGTGGTAAATTTCTCTTTTCTTTGTCGCTTCGTCTAGATTATATTGCAAAGTATAAAGTTTATCCCTTTGCGCCTTGGACTCTTGTTTTAACCTTGAAATGCTATCCATATCTTCTTTCAGTTTTGCCTCAAGCTTGAGTATTTTCTCGCGAACGAGTTTTTCGTGCGATATTTCAAGCGAAAGCTCCGGCTCGATATCGCTTATCGTCTGTCTGATATTTTTTTGCTCAACTTTTCTTGCTTGCAATCTTGTCCAGAAATCATCTTTTTGCACGTTAAACGATTCGAGCCGCATTTCAATATCGGCTTGGATTTTTTTAGACGCCTCGATTTCATCTTCGAGGTCGTTCAATTTACTGTTGAGTTCTTGAAGCTCCCTCTGATATCCCAGGATTCCTACTGATTCGTTTGCTGCACCAAAGATAACTTTGCCATTGGGTAGGATAACTTCGCCGCTAAGCGTTACTAGCACCTCATTTTCTACCTTGTCCTGCAGAAGAAGTGCCGTATTAAAATCTGAGACAATATAGACATGGCTTAAAAGCGCACTTACCGCATATTTGAACTTATCAGGGTAAGATACCACATCAAGGGCCCAAGTAGTAAAGGGCAGTTTTGCGGAAGGCAGGCTGAACCTAGCCCGGTCGCTTGCTATAAAAGAGGCCATACCCAATGAGTCTTTATGCCTCTCGTTTGCAAGTTTTTTTAAATTATTAGAGTTCTCAAGGACAACGCAGAAGATATCGCCACCAAGTGCCGCTTCGATTGCCCGCTCAAATTCTGGCTTTACCGCTATTGCGTCTTTCAGGAGACCTAGAAACTCCTGCATATCTACTATATCCAGTGCGTTTGTTATGTCATCTAATGACGGAAAAGAATCGATTATATCTTCAAGAGCTTTGATTCTTGCCTTAATGCCCGCAAATTCTTGCTTTAGTTCGCTGTCACGTTTGCGTATATCTTCTAGCTCGCGCTTAAGCTGCTCAGTGAGCATATTAAGTTCATTGAACTGGAACTCTAGCTTGGTTAATTCGATACCAACAAGCTCTGCATCTCTTTTCTTTTGCTCAAGCTTTTGATATAGCTCGTTTTTCTTTTTTGTTGTTTTATCATACTCTTCTCTTAGAAAATTTAGTTGGTTCTCATTGGTCTGTACAGCTAGCTGCAACCCATGGAGCTCAACCTGATAACTCTCTGCAATATTGCTCTCATTCTGGATTTTTGCCTTTAGCCTATTTATATTCTCTTCTAACTCAAGCCGTTTTGCTTTGGTTTCCTCCATCTCTTGCTCAAGGCTTGCCAGCGAGGATGCGTTGTTTTTAAGGTTTTCTTGGAGAGAGGCTTTTTCTTTGCTTAACCAATCGCGCTGTTCGGCAAGGCCGGCTTTTCTTTGCTCTGCCTGCGAGATATTGTGTTTTGCTTCGCTAATCCTCTGCTCGATGTTCTTTTGCTTTTCTGCTAACAAATCTATATTCGAGCGAATACGTTCTTCGGCAGATTGAAGCCTTCTTCTTTTCTCGTTTATGTCGCCTGAATAGAAATTCTTCGCCTCAAATTCTACCTGCAGTTTCTCGTAGCCATCGTGCATATCTGAGAGCTGGGTTTTAAGGTCACTTAATTTCTCACGTAGTTCCGACTCCAGCGTTATCACATTCTGCCAATCGTCTTGTAGTTTATGCAGGTGGGTTATCGCAAGCCCGACCTCAAGTGTTTTAAGTCTATCGGTTAGGGTGACGTACTCCTGGGCTTTAATGGCTTGGTTTTTTAAAGGTTTTAGTTGTCTACTGATCTCCTGCACTATATCTTTTGCGCGCTGAAGGTTTTGATCCATTGAGGCCAGCCTTTTCACAGCGCGCTCTTTTCGCTTCTTGTGCTTTAGTATTCCTGCTGCTTCTTCTATTAATAGTCGTTTGTCTTCAGGCTTGCTGTTTAGTACTTCTTCCAAGCGGCCCTGTCCGATAATGGAATAGAGGCCTTTGCCAAGACCGGAATCTAAAAGCAGTTCCTGTATGTCAAGGAGTCTGCAAGGTGAGTTGTTAATATAATAATCGCTCTCTCCTGAACGAAAGAGTCGTCTCGTAATCGTTACTTCGCTAAATTCGATAGGTAGCAGTCCATCTGTATTGCTTAAAGTAAGTGAAACTTCTGCCATTCCTAGCGCTGGCCTGGCCGCGCTTCCGGCAAAGATGACATCATCCATAGAGCCGCTCCGCAGCGACCTTGCGCTTTGTTCTCCAAGCACCCACATTACGGCATCGCTTATATTGCTTTTGCCACTCCCATTGGGCCCAACTATAGATGTGACCCCTGGTTCGAATCTTATAACAGTTCTGTCGGCAAACGATTTAAATCCTCTCAGGGTCAACGACTTTAAGTACAATTATGGCTCCTTGAATATTCGTTCGTGTTTCGGTCACTAGATATAATGTTACTAGATATAATATAGCGGTAAAGATATGAAAGTGACAACTTTAAGTAAGGTTACTTAGTTATCGGTGCTGCAGTTAAGTGTGGGTAAGTAGTAAGGGCAATAAGTTTACTATAAGCCGCGCCCTGCTTCCTCGCAATAACACGGTTATCTTTGTAGACACCCGAACTGCGCCACTGCAGCATTGATAATCGCGGCGCTATTGTTTCCTCACTTCACTCTCAAACTTAGCCAAAGCCTCTTTGGCAGCTTCTTGTTCGGCTTTTTTCTTGCTTTTGCCCACACCTTGACCCCAGACCTTATCGTTTATATAAACTTTGACTACAAAGCTTCTATCATGCACAGGTCCGAATTCGTCTACGGTGCGGTATCGTGGAATGTTGCCATACCGGGCCATGACGAGCTCTTGCAATCTCGTCTTTGGATCTCCAAATTGCCCCAAGGACTCTCTCTCATCTATAAGCCTTTTGAAGTTTTTAAGGATGAATTCCTTAGCTGCCTCCATCCCCTGGTCAAGATAAATAGCCCCTATTATAGCTTCAAGCGCATCTCCCAATATTGAGACCCTTGTTCTTCCCCCGGTTTGCTCAGCCCCTTTTCCCATTAGAAGGCATTCACCAATATTGAGTTTCTTGGCGATCTCTGCGAGGAAGTTAGCGTTAACAATGTTAGCCCTTAATTTTGCAAGATCGCCTTCAGTTAGCTCTGGAAATCTATGATAAATGTACTCTGTAACCACAAGGTTAAGTACCGAATCACCCAAGAATTCCAGTTTTTCATTCGTTACCGAAAGGCCTTGCTCAAAACTATAAGACCGATGGGTTAACGCCTGAAACAACAACTCTTTATTCTTAAAATGAAAGCCGAGCTTATCCTCTGCTTTAAAAACGTTATCTGGTAGCGACATCACCTAATCCTCGTACTTTTTTATAAGTAAGCTAGCGTTATGTCCGCCAAATCCGAATGAGTTTGAGAGGGCAGTGCTTATATCTTGTTTAATTGAATGGTTTGGCACATAGTTAAGGTCACATTCGGGGTCCGGATTCGTAAGATTAATTGTAGGAGGGACTATGCTATCTTTTAGTGCGAGAGCACAAGCTGCAAGCTCGATAGCTCCTGCGGCTCCAAGCAGATGCCCTGTCATGGATTTAGTCGAACTTACCAAAAGTTTGTATGCATGCTCGCCAAAAAGACCTTTTATAGCCTTTGTTTCGGCGATATCTCCTATTTCAGTAGATGTACCGTGTGCATTTATGTAATCGACCTTTTCTTTCTCGATTCCTGATTCTTCAATGGCCATTTCCATCGCCCGCATGGCTCCCCTGCCGGTTGGATCCGGTTGGGTTATGTGATAAGCGTCTGCGGTCACGCCGTATCCTACTATTTCAGCATATATATCGGCACCTCTTTTTACCGCATGGCTCAACTCTTCAAGGATTAAGATACCCGCTCCTTCGCCCATAACAAAGCCGTCGCGCTCGGCGTCAAACGGCCTACTAGCCAGCTCAGGCTCATCATTTCGCGTCGACAGGGTTCTTGCTCCGCAAAAAGCTGCAACTCCTAGCGGTGTTATGGAAGCCTCCGCACCGCCTGTTATCATGATGTCGGCCGTACCGCGTTTTATTGCTTCGAAAGCTTCTCCGATGGCATGACTGCTTGATGCGCATGCGGATGTTGTGCAAAAATTAGGCCCTTTAGCCCCAAACAATATTGAGATATGCCCTGCGGCAAGGTCTGTTATCATCATGGGAACGACAAACGGGCCAACTCTCCGTGGGCCTTTTTCAAGAAGAATCTTCATTGACTCCTCCATCGTTCCGAGACCGCCAATGCCAGAAGCAACGATAACACCCGTCATATCAGCATTTTCCGGTGTTATTTCAAGCTTAGCATCCTTTAGGGCAAGTGACGCGCCAGCAACTGCAAACTGTTGGAAGCGATCCATGCGTCTTGCCTCTTTTCGGTCAAGAAACGTGGCTGGGTCAAAGTCGGGCACCTCTCCTGCTATAGTTGTCGGATAATCAGAGCAGTTGAAACCTTGAATCCGTCTTATCCCTGATTTTCCATTTACAAGGCTGGACCAAAATACTTCCTTCCCTACTCCAAAGGGCGATATAATTCCTAACCCGGTTATGACTACTCTTCTAACCATAGCTTCCCACCGGGCTTACTGCATTTTCATACTCTCTCACGAGCCTTTTGAATATCTCCTTTACTGATAAGATGTCTTTTATCTCACCGATACGCTCACCGCAAAATATTAGACCGTTATCAAGGTCCCCTACTCTGCCCCTTTCAAGAGCGTCAAATATACAATAGTTCCTTTTGCATTCTTTTAAGCATTTGACACAGCGCACCTTTATCTTCTCTTTGCCAGTAGCCATTATTCGCTTAACAAAACTGTTTTTTAGAGCGCGGCCCGGCATTCCGACGGGGCTTTCCACCAAGACCACATCTTCAGGTTTTGCATTTACGCAAGCCATTTTCCATGCAATATCAGCGTTCGCTTCATTGCTAAGGGCGAATCGCGATCCCATCTGCACGCCGCTTGCTCCTGCATGCAAGGCCCTCGCTATATCTTCCCCGTGTAAAATACCGCCTGCGGCAATTACAGGTATTCTGACTGATTTTACTATCCTTGGCAGAACATCAAACATCGGCTCTAGGGTTCCGAGATGGCCGCCTGCCTCTTTTCCCTCTAAAATAACTGCAGCTGCGCCTGATTTTTCTGCAAGCTTCGCTGCTTTTTCAGAAGATACTATCGGCACTAAAGGTATTTTGGCCTCGGAACACCACTTGTACGCGTCTCTTGATATTCCAGCGCCGGTTACTATAAGATCAATGCCTTCCTGAATTGCAGCTTTTACAAGGTTAGCAAATTCAAGTACGGCTACCATGACATTAATACCGATTATGCCGTCGCTCTGCCGCCGAGCCGCTCTTATATTTTCAACTAATTCTGGAGGCTTTATGCCAGACGCAGCTATTAGCCCTATGCCTCCCTCGTTTGCTACTGCCGATGCAAGCTTGGCCATCGATATTCTAACAGCCATGCCTCCTTGTATTATCGGCAATTTAGCCACTAAATCGCCTATTCTAAGGCTTGGTAAATTCATTTTAATTCCTTCTATTAACCAGGTTGTAAACCTTCAAAACTATACCTTGTGCTCGATATACTCGATTACATCCTCTACGGTGCTAATAGAAGCAGCATCCTCATCTGGAATCTCAATATCGAACTCCTCTTCCATAGCCATGATCAACTCAACGATATCTAGGCTATCTGCTCCAAGATCGTCAATAAAGGATGTTGTCGGCTTTACTTCATCCTCATCGCAGCCTAACTGCTCAACTATAATATCCTTTACTTTTGCAAAAATCTGACTGTCAGCCATTTTAGCACCCCCTTTCATATATAGGATGCAGAGGTCTCAGGCCAGGGGTGAAGGGTTTAAATAACCCTTCTGGACCCTGCGGTAACTTTCAACCGTGCACCCTAGAAATTACTTATATATTATTTGAGTTTTTAAATCCAGCCTATCAGCGATAGTTTCTTAAAAGCTTAAGAGTTTAAATAACCCTGCCCCAGGTATCTGGTTTCTGCACCCTACATAATCATGCCACCGTCTACAACCAGAACCTGTCCGGTTATGTAACGTGCATCATCAGAAGCCAAAAAGACCACAGAAGCCGCAACATCATCTGGCTTGCCAAAAAACCCTAGGGGTATCTGCAGCCGGGCCTTCTCACGTACATCGTCGGAAAGTTTCTTTGTCATATCCGTTTCGATAAATCCCGGCGCGACTGCATTTACTCTTATATTTCGGTTCGAAAACTCCTTTGCTAGAGCTTTTGTAAGTCCGATGATACCGGCCTTTGATGCTGCGTAGTTGGCCTGCCCAGGGTTTCCAGCTAAACCAATAACTGAGGATATGTTAATAATTGAACCTCT
This sequence comes from Bacillota bacterium, assembly GCA_023511485.1. Classification (NCBI taxonomy): domain Bacteria; kingdom Bacillati; phylum Bacillota; species Bacillota bacterium. Next base: position 27,396 of record JAIMBH010000025.1, read on the forward strand.
TTTCTTCCTAAGCATTGTCTTGGCAACCGCTTGGGTAACATTGAATATTCCTGTAAGGTTAGTATCGATAACCGCTTGCCAATCTTCTTCTTTCATCCTTATAAAGAGATTGTCCCGCGTAATTCCCGCATTATTTACAAGGATATCTATGGGCCCGAGCTGTTTTTCGATGTCGGATACAGCCGCAACAACCCTGTCCTTATCCGTAACGTCTGCCTCTAAGAAAAGCGCCCTTTTGCCAAGATTGCTGATAGCGGAGATGACATTTTTGGCGGCGTCTTGATCGTGGCCTGTAAAGGCAATATCTGCACCCTCTTTGGCTAGCCTTATGCAAATTGCCTCACCGATACCACGAGTTCCGCCTGTTACAAGGGCTATTTTTCTATTTAATCTCATTAAATTAACTCCTAATTTTATAGCCTCTAGTCCTTAGCCACTAACTGCTAACTATCAGCTTTATTTATATGTTTTAGGCCGACTGCTGACAGCTGTTGGCCTACGGCTGAACTAACAATTCTTTAAATGCTCAATAACTTTATCTAATAATTCCGGCGTTTCGGTTGGCAACACTTCAACCTGCTTATCGATTCTCTTAATAATTTTTGAGAGAACTTGCCCCGGCCCCACTTCAATAAAGGTTCTTATCCCCAAACCTATCATTTGCTCTATTGATTGTTGCCACTTAACAGATGTAGACATCTGCGTTTGAAGCGCTGCCCTTAATTCTATAGCTTCCATGGCTGGCTTTGCTAGCGTATTCGGCACAATAGGTATATCAGCGCTTAAGAAAATATAATTATCGAGAAACTTTGTAAACTGGTTCTCTGCATTTGTCATCATTGCAGAATGAAATGCTCCGCTTACAGGCAACTCGACTACCTTTTTAACACCGATATCCTTAAGCGCTTTGATAGCCATCTCCTCTATATAAGCTTCGACCGATATCACAATCTGTCCGGGACAGTTATAGTTTGCCACCGATATGGTACCATGCTCAGACAATTCGCTTACCATAGCGTCAACATCTCGCATATCGGCACCTAGAACCGCAAACATTTTACCGGGATATTTATCGGCTTCTTTGCCCATTAACTCAGCTCTTTTAGCAACTATACGCAATCCGTCAGAGAATTTCAAAGCTCTTGCTGCTGTTAGCGCTGTGTACTCACCCAGGCTATGTCCGGCCATAATTTGCGGTTTAAATCCATAGTTATCAATGACCCTAAAGATGCCCATGCTGAGTATATAGATGCACGGTTGCGTATGTACAGTATTGTTTAGCTTTTCTGCAGGCCCGTTAAGGCATATATCAAGATAATCCACGCCTGATATTTCTTTTGCACGGTTAAAGGTATGCTCGATATCATGGTATTTATCGACCATATCCTTACCCATGCCTATATATTGGGAGCCTTGCCCTGGGAAAACAAAAGCTATTCCGTTCATTGCCATAAAATCAGTCCCTGAAAGCTTTGTAATTTATGGGTTAACAGGCAAACAATGCCATACCAAAATCCAGGAGTTAGGAGATTTCTAACCCATCACAGGTTCTCCCTCGCAGGAGGAGAACACTTAATTGGTAATTGAAGATTGACAATCCTCACGCATTTACCGGTTTAGCTATAATATCTTGCAGTCCGGTTATTATAGCCTCTGCATCATTTACCATTTCTTTGATAATCTCGGCGGCCGGTTTGATTTCTTTTACAAGACCTGCAATTTGTCCCGCCATTACGCTGCCATGATCAACATCGCCGTCTTTAGCCGCCAGCCTTAACTTTCCAGCTCCAAATTTTTCAAGCTCTTCAATCGAATATCCTTCTTTTTCCATACGGTCGAACTCTCTTGATAGCTTGTTTTTTATTACTCTTACCGGATGACCGGTCGAACGGCCTGTTACCGTGGTATCTCTATCTTTTGCCGCGATAATTTTTTGTTTATATCTTTCATGTACTGTGCACTCAGTTGCACACAGGAACCTTGTCCCTACTTGTACTCCCTCTGCACCAAGGGAAAGCGCCGCAGCAAGGCCCCGGCCATCTGCGATACCCCCCGCTGCGATAACTGGTATGCTAATCGCATCAACAACTTGTGGAACCAGCGCCATCGTAGTTAATTCGCCTATATGACCGCCTGCTTCTGTCCCTTCCGCAATAACTGCGTCTGCGCCTGCCTTCTCCATTCTTTGCGCCAACGCGATAGAAGGAATAACAGGAATCACTTTCGTTCCTATTTCTTTAAAGCGCTTAATAAGAGAACCCGCATTACCAGCACCGGTCGTGACGACTGGTACATGCTCCTCGTAGGTCACTTCAATTAATTCGTCTATGTGAGGTGTAAGCAGCATTAGATTAACGCCAAAGGGCTTTTTGGTTAACTCCTTCGTTTGCTTAATCTGTTCGCGAAGGACATCTGTGGGCATATGGCCGGCCCCGATTATGCCAAGGCCTCCTGCATTAGATACTGCAGCCACTAGCTCAGCGGTTGATACCCAGGCCATCCCACCTTGAATAATGGGGTACTCTATCCCCAACAAATCACAAAGTTGAGTTCTTATCACTACCCTTCCCTCCTAATGCCACCTAATAACATTGGCCCCCCATGTAAGACCGGCTCCAAACCCAACAAATACTACAATATCGTCCCGTTTAAGCTTGCCTGTTTTGTACAGGTCAAAAAATGCCAATGGAATAGATGCTGTCGATGTATTACCGTATTTCTCTAAGTTTACAATTATTTTCTCTTTACTGATACCAAGCCTGTCAGCTGCGGAGTTTATAATTCTGATATTGGCTTGATGAGGTACCAGATAATCTATATCAGCAACCGTTAGCCCAGCTTTGTCTAAAGCTTTGATGACTGCTTCCGGTAAAATTCTAACCGCGAATTTAAATACTTCGTTGCCGTTCATCTGAACGTAGTGAAGACCATTATGAACCGTATCTTCGCTTCCCGGATTTGCCGATCCTCCAGCCGGAATCTTAAGCAAATCAGCTCCGGAACCATCTGCAGCGAGGTAGCTTGATATCAATCCATAACCTTCATCAACCGCCTTAAGGACAACCGCACCAGCCCCATCGCCAAAAAGTATACAGGTGGACCTATCTTTCCAGTTGATATGCCTTGTAAAAGCATCAGCTCCTATTAAGAGAACGGTCTTGTACATACCGGATTCTATAAACTGGGAAGCTATAGTCATGCCATAAATGAAACCTGTGCATGCCGCTTGCAAATCAAAAGCAGCTGCGCCGCTGGAATTAAGTTTTTTCTGCACAAGGCAAGCGGTAGATGGAAATATCATATCAGGTGTTGAAGTAGTGACCAAGATAAGTTCGACTTCACTTATGTCGATACCTGCGTCTTCCAGAGCCAACCTTACCGCAGGTACTGCCAGATCGGAGGTTGCGGTGTTGCCATCTACTACTCTGCGTTCTGCGATACCGGTTCTGGTCATTATCCATTCGTTGCTTGTATCAACTATTTTCTCAAGGTCGAAATTTGTGAGTATTTTTTCAGGAGTATAGACTCCCATGCCAACTATCCCGGCAGAACTTTTAAACATGAACCGACGTTTTTCCTTTCAAATCCTCTTTTATTTTCGACACCACTCTGCCTTCAACTGCATTTACGGCCTGCAAAATAGCGTTTGTAATCGCCTTTGCCGATGAGCTGCCGTGACAGATGACGCATACACCATTGACGCCAAGTAGAAGCGTACCCCCATATTCCTCATAATCAAGCCGTTTAATCATTTTCCTTAGGCTCGGCTTTAGAAGAAGGCTTCCGATTTTTGCTGGAAGTGAACTATTTGCAACATCTTTTAATTCTTTAAAGACCTCTTTAACAAGACTCTCTGACAATTTCAAAACAATGTTCCCTGTGTATCCGTCACAAACAATTATATCAACTGTCCCGCGTGCGATATCGCTACCCTGGACGTTTCCATAAAAATTAAGACCCGATCTCTCGAGAAGCGAATAAGCTTCTTTTACAAGGTCATTTCCCTTTGTCTTCTCCTCGCCTATGCTAAGAAGGCCAATTGATGGATTATCTATCTTTAGAACAGAGCTGAGATAAGAGTTTGCCATAATGGCAAACTCCAGCAGATTCTCAGGTTTGCATTCAGCATTTGCTCCTGCATCCAGAACGTAAGTGTTTCTCTTCTTAATAGGAAATCTAACTAGTATTGCAGGTCTGGATATCCCCTTTATCCTACCCATTATCAACAAAGCCGCCGCCATAACAGCGCCTGTGTTTCCTGGAGTTACTAGCGCCTGGGCTTTTCTTTCCCTGACCAACTTACTGCCCACAACGATTGTCGACTGGCTTTTGTTTCGCACTGCCCAGGCAGGCTCTTCATCCATTTCAATTACTTCTGGTGCATTCTCTATCCTTATATTGCCTGGATGCCCTGTCTTATCAAGCTCTGCTCCGATTAGATCTTCTGGTCCCAATAACACAATGTCTACGTTACCGACGAGCGAAGCTGCATTTACGCAACCCTTAATAATCTCTGCCGGGCCACGGTCACTGCCCATCACATCAACTAGTATTGCTGACTTCTCCATGCGTATTGGTACCTTATTTCCTCGTTCTGTTTATTGAAATAAGCTGTCACTACGATATCTGGTTCGACTGTTAAGAAATTTACTTTTAAGGCCGTTCTTTACACCTGATTCTATTAAACCTCAAAAGCATGTATTAGCAAAACCCGTTAATATAATAGGATAACATGATATCAGTTATCTAGTGGGGGTCTACTTTTCAGGCTTTAGCCTGTAAGCAGTTGCTAAATATTAAGATTACAGGATTTGCATGTACCGAGGCAATAGTAACTAGCTGCAGATTCATCTACGGATTCATGCTTTATATATAAGCTGGTTTCGAGCTCCCGCCTAGCACAGACCGCCGACCGGCAAACTCTATTACCCGAGCTGCTGCTGAGAGAGTGTTATCAAATTTAGAAATATCTAAATTCCAATATCGTTAAAGAGCGCACTATAGTCAACGGTAGACTTTACAAGATCGTATACCCTCTGAACCTTTTGGGCTTGGTGTATTCGTACTTTTCCGATTAGCTCGTCAGTTTTTTCTACTGCGGCTGCAGTATCCATATCTACCAGTATCATCGGGACGCCTAAATCTTCGGCCCTGGCTAAAACAATTGGGCTTGGTTGGAGATTACCGGTAAGTATTAAGGCTTTTGTAGGCGTCTCAAGTGCCGCAAGTTGGACGTCAGCACGGTCTCCTCCGGTTATAACCGCCTTATTGGCCGTCCTTTGAAAGAACCTTAAAGCTTTTTCTTGCCCCATGGCGCCCACCATAAAGTTTTCTACAAACTCATCCATTTTGTCGCTGGCAGTTAAAACCGTTCCGTGGAGGGTTTCGGCTATCTCCCCAACTGTAACTGACATAAGCACCCGATCTTTAGGTATGATACCGTACGTTTTAATATCCCTGGTGATAAGGTATGACTCTATCATATCCACTACAGGTCTTTGGCTGCTTTCTACCTGGTTAAAAATAACTCCCTTAAATTTATCTCCGATTAAATCACGTGCTTCTAGGATGTCATCGACTACAAGCTCGGAGCGGTATTTTACAATCAATACAACATTTGTGTTTAAAAGTGAAGATATCTGAAAAGCAGCTGCATTTATAAAACGACCCTCGTTAACGTCGGCCCCATTTTCGAGTAATACGACATCTTTTCCCTGCGATATCTTAGTAAACGCTTGCTTAATTATCCCAGCGCTATCAATTCCTTCTCCTTTTAGATGGTCGTGCATGAACTTACGTGTGAGGGAAATCGGCGCAACGTCCTCTATGTCGTTTGCTATGTCAAGACGCTTGAGGACGTAATAAGCATCCAGGTCAACCGTTTTATCGTCAACACGTCCTGGAGTTGTGCCTATTGGTTTCATATAACCGATTTTCTGTCCTGCCTCTTTCATTAAAAGGCCAAGACTTAGACATATGCCTGTCTTTCCCGCATATGCTTCAGTCGAAATAACATATAGGGTAACCATCTCCCTCACTCTCCTATCGTAATTCTTACGTCGGCCGCCACACCACCCAGTCCTTTGTTTAGCACCATAAAAGGATTGATATCCATCTCTATTATCTCAGGAAAATCAGTGACCAGTTGCGAGACCTTAAGTATTGTATCTGCAATAGCATCGATATCGGCGCTGGGTTGTCCTCTCACTCCACGCAAAAGTGCATATGCATTTATCTCCTGTATCATCCTAATGGCTTCTTGTTTTGAAACAGGTGCAACCCTAAATGATACATCTTTTAGGACCTCAACGTATATGCCGCCAAGACCAAAGAGGATTAAATGTCCAAACTGTGGGTCTCTATTGACTCCGATAATCGTCTCGCGAGCGCCCGTTACCATCTCTTGGATACATATGCCCCAGACTATTGCCTGCGGCATGAATCTCGCTACATTGTTTAAAATGCGATTGAAGGCCGCGACGAGTTCTTCCTCATTTTTCACGCCAACAGCAATACCGCCTACATCGCTTTTATGAAGAATATCCGGTGAAGCGATTTTTAAGACAAGCGGGAATCCAATATGTTTGCTTACCTTAAGGGCTTCGTCAACATCGTGGGCGAGAACGCACCTTGCTATATTGATGCCGTAGGCATCAACGACTTGGGATGCCTGGATATCCGGGAGATTTCGCCTGCCCAATTTTCTTGTTTCATCAAATATCTCGCGCACAGTGTTTTTACGGACCTTAAAAGTCTCGTAAGTTTTCGGTGGCTCTAAGCGATAGCTCATGTGTGATAGTACTGCTGCTACTGTGCCGATAGCTCGCTCAGGATAGTAATAATTAGGAATCTTGTTCTCGGTAAGAATTCTTACACCTGAGTAGACATCGGATCTCCCCATAAAACATGCGTAAATAGGCTTATCTGGATATTGTTGAGACATAGTTGCGATAGAGCGCGCCGTTTCATCTATCTCGGTCATTGCCTGTGGCGTTAGGATGACAAGCATAGACGAAACATTCTCATCTTTTAGAACAATCTCCATTGCTGACCTGTATCTGTCAGCTTTAGCGTCACCTAAAACATCAACCGGATTATACAGGCCCGCTGCTGGTGGTAATATCTCACGCAGGGCATCAATGGTCTCTCTGTTAAAAGATGCAAGCGGCACACCGTATTTCTCGCATGCATCAGTTGCCATGATCCCTGGGCCTCCTGCATTGGTCAGTATTGCTATGTTTCGGCCCTTGGGTAACGGCTGGTAGGCAAATCCGACAGCATAGTCAAACAGGTCCTCAACAGAATTTGCCCTAATTATTCCACTCTGCCGAAATGCACTTTCAAACGCTTGTTCAGAACCAGCAAGAGTTCCTGTATGAGATGATACTGCCCTTGCACCGGCATCGGTTACGCCTGATTTTATGGCTATAATTGGTTTTTGCTTAGAAACCTTAGCCGCAATATTCATAAACTCACGGCCATGGCTTATTCCTTCCATATAGATGCTTATGACCCTGGTCTGCTCGTCGTCTCTTAAAGCCTGCAGGAGGTCTATCTCATCTATGTCTGCTTTATTGCCTAAACTTATAAATTTTGAAAAGCCTATTTGCTCGGCTTTTGCCCAATCAAGAATTGCTGTAAGAAGAGCGCCCGATTGCGATATCATCGCTATATTGCCAGTGTACGGCATTTCTTTAGCAAACGTTGCATTTAAGCTGCATCCTGTATTGGCAGCCCCTAAGCAGTTTGGGCCCAAAACTCTAATACCGTAGCGGTTTGAGATATCGATAACTTCTTTCTCAAGACGCGCGCCCTCAATGCCGGTTTCTTTAAATCCTGCAGAAATAATAACCGCCACCTTAACTCCCTTCTCGCCCGCTTCCTCCATAACCTGGGGAACCAGCCTGCTCGGGACTACGATGACGGCAAGGTCAACTCTATCTTGGATATCTTTTATAGATGCATAAACGGGCTCGCCATGGATTTCCTTTGCTTTTGGATTTACGGCGAAATATTTGCCCTTAAAGCCGGCTTCTCTTATGTTATCAAAAATTTCGTGGCCGACATTTCCCTCTTCACGGCCTACTCCAATAACCGCAACTCCAGCCGGACAAAATAAATTCTCTAGCATCTATACCACCTAAAGAGGGTTTATAGTGCTTATTCCCAATTATTCTACTTCAAGAACTTCTCTTTTGTTGTAATATCCGCATGATGAGCAAACGCGGTGGGGTAGTTTTGGCTCATGGCATTGCGGACACTCAACCAGCGTCGGGCCTGATATGGCTTTCCAATGGGCCTTTCTTGAGTTCTTGCGTGCATGCGAGGTTCTCCTCTTTGGTACTGCCATTTATATAGCACCTCCCCCAATAAATTTGCCTATGCTTGGCTTCATATAATATAGACTAATATTAATAGAACAAGAAAACACTATACATCTAAAGATAAAAGCCTGCAATTTGGCAGGCTTTTGCTAGCATGCAAATAACAGCATTATTTTACATGCGCACGTGCTATATGTCCAGAAATCCCGGAAAATTTCTAATTGCCTGGCCTTATAGAGTAAGAGTGCCGATGCCTTAAAGTGCGAACGTTAACCAGCAAAAATTTTGCGCTTTAAGAGCCCCAGGTCTTGCCAGCTTACCAATCGATCTCATGTTTTTACCAGTATTTGCCGATATTATAGAAGAACCATGGATATTAAGGCCTTCTTGTCATTTGTTCTGAGCGGCCAGTTTAGTTCTTAAAGTAAAAGAGGTTGCCGCATGGCATTTTTTGAAGATGTTGAGGTCTTCCAACAAAGAAGGCGCCAGCAAGCTGAATATATCCGACGGCTGCAAGAGGAAAAAGAACTTTTTGTGGCTTCCTCAACATCGAAGGTTGTCGAGATACTCAGGGAATTTGCCAGCAAGGCCCCGCTTGTTGTTCCCCATAAATTTGTTCTAACCCCAACTCATAGGAGGAAACTGGCCTTTTTTGACGGGTCTCATTCTTACAGGCCGGTTATTGAAATGCCCGATGTGATGCTCGTTGAATTTGGGGTTGGCCTTGCCAAAATTGAGAGCAGTATACGTGATTGGAATGAGGTATATCTAGATAAGGCAGGCCGTTATCACTGCTGTGAACGTATAGTCGTTCCTTACGGCGAGGGATCTCAGAAATCATTCAGTTTATATAAAGGGATTCTGTACGAACGAAACCTTGCAAGATCCCTGCTTGAAGCGCATATTGAGAACAATATTCTCGAATATTCCCAAATCAACAACAACTGGACAGACCTTAATACGTTCTTAGACTTCCTAGTAGAACAGCTTGATGCCTATTTGGCCGATGATAGGTAAACTTTAATACCAGCCTCTTCTTTGGTGGAAAGCCTTAGCTGCAAGCGGTGTTCCGTAGCGGCGTTTAATATATTCACATCCGGCTTTAGTTTCGCTTGCTGCATCACCGAGCACCATCCAGTGTGGCGGGTTTGCAAGCTGGAATAGACCCTTCCACTTTCCATTTTTGCTAATAGTTCCAGGGACCGTAGCTTCATGTGCGCATATCCAAACAAGCGCATCAAGCTGTGCAGGGTCAGGCCAGTATTCAGCCCCAACTTGTCTAATTATGGGCTCTACGCTTACGGTTCTTTGCGCGCCTCTCGAAATAGAGATTCTTCTTTTTGCCAGGCTACGGCGTCTCCGATAACGTTTGCGTTTCTTCTTTAGCTTTTTAGATTTTTTGTAACTTGTTTTAATATGCTTGGCGGAACTTGCGACCGTTTTTACTGGAGCCGCTTCAGCAAAGCCTCCTGTTAAAGTTGCTAGGAAACAGAAACTGGCAAAAACGGCTGTGGCAATAAACTTCTTGCTTTTCTTACTGCTGCTTAATTCCATAAATCTTACCTCCACTTTGTAAACGACTCATATTATTCCGATTGAACTTTCTTTAAACAGTAGGCTTTATGGCTTTTACGCTTCCTCCAAAACGACCTTATTGAGCAAGCGCAGCCGCCTATATTTAGCCTTGATGCCGGCTGCCTTATATGCATAGACATCAACCAAGGCCACGCTAAAGCAATAATTAACACATGGATTTTACTGCCCAGGGATTAATAAAAAATTTATTAGGTTTTGTCTAAGGCTTTGACCTGGATATGTTGAGGTGCTAACAGTTGTGGTGAATCTATTGCTGGGGTGAATTTACTGC
>JAIMBH010000026.1 GCA_023511485.1 Bacillota bacterium
TCTATGATCTCACCGATTTGTTTTGACTTCTCTCCAAGGGTCTGTATTTTGTTGGCACTGTCTAAGACAGTGTCTTTCATCGATTCCATGCCTGACAGGGCTTCATCCACAGATTGCTTGCCTTTCTCTGCTGTGCCTAGACTCTCGGAAGCAACTCTTGCAACCGTCTGCGCGCTCTCAACTACATCGCCGACAGCCGTGGAGAGTTGCTCTATCATACTATTGGCCTCTGCAACATCACGTGCCTGCTCCTGTGCACCCTTTGCCACCTGGCTTACTGCAGTCGCGATTTGATTAACCAGCTGATTTATTTCTGTTGCAGAACTAACCTGCCTTTCAGAGCCATGGGAAAACTGACTGACAGACGCAACCACTTCTGAGTTCTTGTTAACGATAGCCTCGGAGTTCAGCGTGACTTCAGTTAAAGTATCAAACAATCCTTTTGAGGCCTTTGATATCTTCTGGAAAGCGTATCTGGTCGGTTGTAAGACCCGGGTCTTTATCATAAAAAATGTAAGGACCCCAAAAGCTAAGGACATAATAAGTGCCAACAAGTTCACCACGTTGGCTTTTCTTAAGGCTGAAGAAGTCTGCCCTAAAAGGTCGGTCTCATATTCCTTAACGAGCCCATGGATTTTATCTGCATCGGCTGAGGCTTTGCTTACAGCTTTATCGAAATCCTCCACCCTTTGACGGGCAGTTTTTTGATCAGCATAAACATCGAAAACGCTCTGTGCCTTTTGGTTGGCAATTGTCATATCCTCTTTCAAAAGCGCAATTACCGGCTTTGCGCCAGGCAAATCTACAGCATTTTCAAGATCTGCAATCTTTGTGTTGACTTGCTCTTGCAACTGCCTATATAACTGCACTTTTGTGGCATCACCGGTAACTACTAGGTCCTTTACCGTCATCTGGCTCTGCCCAATTGCATGCTGCAGCCCGCCGGCAGCATCCGCCATATTTGTATACTTTCGATAAAACGCAGCGCCATGGCCAGCTCCCGAGCCAGTGCTTAGATTGCCTATACTTAGTATAATTACTGGCATGACCATAAGCCCAAGCATAGTCGCTATTTTTACCGTCAATGAGAGACGGCTTAACATGGTAAAACCCCTATTCAACGTGACCTCCTATTAGAGATTACTAACCTTATCGTCAAATAATTAAAAGACTAAATACGGCTGATGAGAAAAACTGGCGGTATATTTGCACCCATTAACTACAGGCAAAGCTGATTTCAAGTTATCTTGAGCTTATACCTGCCACTTATACCTCCTGAAATGTTTCTGCCATTTATTGCTGGCTTGCCATGCAAATACGCTATTTTACTATTTAATCGACAGGTTTATGCTATTGGTTTAGTAGCTGATTAATGCAATAAAAGCTAGCTGGATGAAGCTCTGTTTTGCTTGCTTGGCAACGGCACGGTACTTGCATTAGCGAGGCAACTTTGGGATATTTATAAAAGTGGAAGTGCTGGTTTAGCAAATCATGACAGTCCCGGGAAAGGCCCGGTAAATGCACACCTAACAAGCGAATAGGTATTCAATCATACCGGTCAATCATAGCAAATAAAAAAACAGACAGGAAACATAACTATGTACGCAGATAAAAACCGGAAGGGTCCTTTATATGTAATAAAAGCAACACTTCTTGCCCTGATATTTTGTGCTCTTTTTGCGGCACCAACCTTTGCAAAGCCAGCACAAGAACCCCCTTTAACAGGTATGGCCAACGTCCCTGTTGCGGCCGCACCGGCCATTGACGCTTCGTCCACTATAACTAGTGGTGCAGCAAACCTGGCGGTCGAGCAGATAAACCGGGGCAACCAGCGTGGCACTAACGATAATGCTCAGGATGCTCAGTCTGGCCGCAATAGCAGCAATAATTCAACAATAAAACCCTCCTCTGAGCCTGATGGCAAGTTTCTGGTTGATGAATACGACGACCCGGGAAAGCCTAAGGAGAAGACTAGCTTCTTTATCCAGCTTATCTATACGATATGGGATATCATAAAATACATCTTTTACCTTGCCCTCGTCCTTGGCATCGGTTTCCTTGCGGTCTATGGTATTAAGCTGTTTACAACCAAGTATAACGCGTTTGGTGGCGGTGACCTGGTCAATATTTTGGAGGTAAAATATATCGCCCCCGGGAAAGCAGTATGCCTGGTTGAGATAGCAGGCAAAGTGCTCGCCCTTGGATTGACGGGCAATAATATTAACCTCCTTAGCGAATTCACAGAGACAGATCATGTCGAGGAGCTTAGAAAGGCCGCTGCCAAAAAACCTGAGCCATTACAACCCTTCCAGGGTATACTTGAGAGATTTTCGAAACGATTCTCAACCCCGGTCCAAGGGAAAACGGTTAAATCGGTAAAGAAGCGCCGTGGAAAAACAGCAAACAGTGCTGCAGATTGGAAAGATGACCTTTATTCAACCGGAGACAATATCAGGAAGTTGCTGGATGAGATAAAGGAGCAAGAGCAAAAAGCACGGGGGTCTGACTCATCATCCAACAGGGGTGAAGATAAACGGTGATTAAAGCTTCACCTAAGCTTAAAAAGCGGCTAATTCGAATATGCATTATAGTCCTAATACTCATGTTTTCTGTCATGAGCGGTATTGTCACTGCCGAGCCCGGTGCTGACGGCATCACTGGCAACGGAAATATCCCCCTGCCCAAAATTTCATTTGGAGTTGAGGCTGCCCAAGGGCCTCAAGATCTAGCCGTAAGCATACAGGTTCTCTTGCTGCTTACAATCCTTTCGCTAGCCCCTGCACTGCTAATCATGGTTACATCTTTTACACGTATAGTGATCGTCCTTGCCTTTATTAGAAACGCACTTGGGACACAACAAATTCCGCCTACCCAGGTACTGGTCGGGTTGGCTTTATTTCTAACATTTTTTACAATGGCGCCTGTTTTCGGCCAGATAAACGATACTGCAATCAAACCTTATACGGCACGGCAAATTTCCTATCAGCAAGCGTACAATAACGCATCCCAGCCCATACGGCAGTTTATGTTTAAGCAAACGCGAGAGAAAGACCTTTCGCTCTTTGTCCACCTTGCAAAAATTAAACGGCCAAGGACACAGGCAGATGTGCCCACATATGTGCTTATCCCTTCTTTTATAATAAGCGAACTAAGAGCGGCTTTTATAATTGGTTTTCTGATTTTTATACCGTTTTTGATTATTGATATGGTGACCGCAAGCGTACTCATGTCTATGGGCATGCTTATGGTTCCACCCGTAATGATATCGCTGCCGCTTAAAATATTACTGTTTGTGCTGGTCGATGGCTGGCATTTGGTTACCAGAGCTTTGGTGATGGGATTTAACTAATAGCTAACTAAGACTGAAAGCTAATCAAAGGAGCGTAAAATGACAGATTCACTTGCCATGGAAATTGGAAAAAACGCGCTTGTGATAACTATGGAGATCGCGCTTCCTGTCCTGCTTTTTAGTTTAGTAGCCGGCCTCGTCATAAGCATATTGCAGGCAGTTACACAAATCCAGGAATTTACATTGACCTTTATCCCAAAGGTTCTTGCAACCATGCTCGCCCTAGCTTTATTTGGGCCCTGGATGCTTCACAAGGTTGTTGATTTCACGGCCAACCTATTGATTAACCTGCCAAGCTATCTCAAGTGAGATAAGGAGATGTCGTGGATATATTGCCGTTCGACTCAAGGCAGCTATTGACTTTTCTGCTCATTCTAACCCGGGTTTCGGGCGTATTCTTCCTTGCGCCCGTCCTGGGGAGCCGCAATATTCCCCCGCAGGTAAAAATAGGCTTATCGTTAATGACATCAATTGCCCTCTTTCCCTTTGTCAAAAGCCCTGATCTAGCTACAACAATCAGTGGATTTGAGTATGCCATGCTATTGGCTAAAGAGTTTAGCGCAGGCGCTATAATAGGTTTTACTGCAACCATGGTATTCATGGGATTTTTGCTTGCGGGACAGATTTTAGATTTTCAGATGGGTTTTGGAATGGTAAACGTTATCGACCCGCTCAGCAATATTTCTATCTCAATTATGGGCCAGTTCAAAAACCTTCTTGCAATTTTAGTTTTTCTTGCGATAAACGGGCATCACTATTTGCTTACAGCGCTCGCAAAGAGTTTCGACTTAGTTCCCCTTACCGCTTTTTCGTTCTCGCCATCTCTGACAAACAACTTTATTGATATGGTTGTTGACATGTTTGTTATTGGACTTAAAATCGGAGGGCCCGCCATTGGAGTTCTTTTTATAACTGAATTAGCCTTAGGTATCGTGGCAAGAACAGTTCCGCAGATGAACGTGTTCATCGTGGGAATTCCGCTTAGGATCGGCATCGGATTAGCAACAGTAGTTGCTATGCTATCTTTCTACTTTGCATATATGCTAAGAGTTTTCGATCAAATGCCTAACCTGCTTATTAACTCGATCAGATAGGATTCGGTGAAGCGGTGGACAAGGACGGTAGAACCGAAAAGGCTACGCCTCGGCGAAGGTCCGAGGTTAGGAAAAAAGGACAGGTTGCCAGAAGCATGGAGGTTAACTCCGCCCTGATTATACTTGCCATTTTTTTAGCTCTTAGATCGTTTGGTCAGGGCATTTTTGAAGGCTTAAGCGACCTTATGCGTTTTTTTCTAACAAGCACAGCCACCTTTGATCTAAATGAGCAAGCAATCTTTTCACTGTTTTTAAACCTCGCAATATTTTTCATAAGATTGATTCTACCCATATCTTTAGTCGTCCTGGCAGTAGGCATAGCCGCAAGCGTCGCTCAAATTGGGTTTAAAATTACAACAAAGCCACTGGCACCAGACCTTAAAAAGCTCAACCCTGTATCAGGAGCCTCAAGGCTCTTCTCTCCTAAAGCTTTCGTGGAGCTTGCCAAGTCAACGATTAAGATAGTCGTTGTCGGCTATATTTCCTACTTAATTATAAGAGATAACTACGGTGAGATAATCCGCACTATAGACATGGATATATGGGGGATGCTTGCTACGCTTGGCTCGATAGCTTATGAGATCGGGATCAAAACGGGTATTGCGCTTCTGGTTATTGCCGCATTTGATTATGCCTACCAGAGATACACGTTCGAGAAAAATATTATGATGACGAAACAAGAGGTAAAAGAAGAATACAAGATGGCCGAGGGAGACCCACAGATTAAGTCAAGAATCAGGCGCAAGCAAATGGAGATAAGCATGAGACGCATGATGCAGGAAGTACCAACCGCAGATGTCGTTATAACAAACCCGACCCAGCTCGCTATCGCAATAAAGTATGACGCCGGCACCATGAACGCCCCAAAAGTTGTCGCAAAAGGACAGCGGCTGATTGCAGAGCGGATAAAAAATATAGCCAAAGAGCACAACGTCCCTATAGTCGAGGATAAAATCCTAGCCCGGTCTCTATACAAATCCGTCGAAGTAGACCAGGAAATCCCACACCATCTTTACAAGGCAGTAGCAGAGATTCTTGCGTACGTTTATCAGATTAATAAACGAGGGTCTAGAATTTAAGGAAGCTATTAGCCATTAGCTTAAAGCATAAGAAATTAAAAGCTGACTGCTTAGTGCTGATAGCTGATAGCATTTGAAGCGCAAATAATATAAAATATACTGAACAGAAATATGCAGTTGTGGAACTAGTGCTGGAACGGATATGGCTTCAGATCAAGCAGTAAACGCATCATTGATAGGGCAGGTCAATAGATACAGCGACGCGATACTTGCACTCATTATTGCGTTAATAATCGCATTGCTTTTAATACCGATACCCAGCGCGGTAATCGACTCACTCCTAATATTTAACCTAATCCTTTCAGTCGTTGTTATATTTGTGGCCATGATAAACAACAACACACTTGAGTTTTCAATGTTCCCCACACTGCTGCTCATTATGACGTTGTTCAGGCTGGGTCTTTACATCTCAACCACAAGGTCTATCTTATCAACCGGCACGGCCGGAAGCGTAGTAAATGCATTTGGTTCGATAATCATTGGAGATAATTATGTCGTAGGCATAGTTATCTTCCTGATTCTAACTGCGGTTCAATTTATAGTCATCACCTCAGGTACTTCCCGTATCTCCGAAGTTGCCGCAAGGTTTACTCTCGATGCCATGCCTGGTAAACAGATGGCTATAGATGCCGACTTAAATGCCGGGCTCATTACAGAGGAAGAAGCAAAACGCCGACGGCGAAATGTCCAGCGAGAGGCAGATTTTTACGGCGCTATGGATGGCGCATCAAAGTTCATCAGGGGCGATGCAACAGCAAGCATCTTAATAGCCGCTGTTAACCTTATTGGAGGATTTATAGTAGGAGCAACCCAGCAAGGCATGGACCTTATGACATCGCTTCAGACTTTTGGGCGGATCGCAATAGGGGCGGGACTTGCTATCCAAGTGCCAACAATTCTTCTCTCCACCGCATCCGGTGTCATAGTGACCCGGGTCGCCTCAGAAAACGACCTTGGCCATGACCTGTCCAAGCAGTTATTCAATCAGCCCCGTGCCCTTATGATTGCAGCAATTCTGATCATATTGTTTGGCTTTACCCCAGGGATACCTAAGCTTCCCTTCTTTATCGTCGGGGGCCTATCTGCAACGGCGTCTTATTACATAAGGCAAGCTGAAAAGCAATCTACTGCAGTTATGGAAGCTACGGAGGCCCAAGAAGAGAAACCCGGCGGAACTGAGTCTTTAGTCGATATGCTTCAGGTCGACCCAGTAGAGCTTGAAATCGGCTACAGCCTTATCCCCCTGGTTGACCCTGACCAGGGCGGGGAAATTCTTGACCGAATCACGCTGATGAGAAGACAAATCGCGATGGAGCTAGGCTATGTGATACCGCCAATCCGCATAAGAGATAATATTCAGATCCCGGCAAACGAGTACCGGGTTAAGATAAAGGGCGTCGAGGTCTCAAGATACGAAGTCATCGCAGATTATCTGCTTGCAATTGACTCCGGTATGACCACCGGCCGGTTAGCAGGCGAAGAAACTAAAGACCCGGCATTTGGCCTTCCCGCTTTCTGGATAATTCCGGAAGCCCGCGAGAGGGCGGAGGTTATGGGATATACCGTAGTTGATCCGACATCGGCTATCATCACCCACCTTTCAGAGCTGTCTAAAAAATATGCTCATGAACTAATAAGCCGCCAGGATGTACAGCAGCTTTTAGATAGCATCAAACAAAACTATCCGGTGGTAGTCGATGAACTTGTCCCAAGCATAATGACCATCGGCGAAATTCAACAGGTGCTGCAAAACCTCCTTGCCGAGCGTGTATCTATCCGAGATATGGTAACGATACTCGAGACGCTCGGAGACACGGCAAAGGTAACCAGAAACATGGAAATGTTAACCGAGTACGTGCGCCAGGCACTAGGCAGAAACATCTGTCAGCAGCATCAGTCTAGCAACGGCAGGCTTGACGTAGTTGCAGTCGATCCATTGATTGAAAAAGAGATATCAGAGGCAATCGAGTACACAGACCAAGGAATAACAATTTCGCTAGACCCATCAATAACACAAAGGATAATCGGAGATCTTGCAACGACCATTGAGCGGGCCTACGCCCAGGGCAGGAGCCCGGTGGTTATCTGCTCTGCAAACGTGAGACGTCCGCTTAGAAAAATACTTGAGAGAAAGCTGCCTAACGTTGCCGTTTTATCTTACAATGAGATTGCACCGGAGTTCGAACTACAATCTATCGGGATGGTGACCCTGGCGTGAAAATAAAGCGTTATGAGGCTTCTAGCATGGAAGAAGCGATATCTAAAGTAAAATACGATCTGGGTCCCGAGGCGATTATATTGCATACCAGACGTCTGCAGAGACCCTGGCCGTTGCGAATATTTAAGAATAGCTCCGTCGAAATAACGGCTGCGCTGGATGTTAACCTGGCAGATCAAAAGGAGAACGCCAGCAAGAATGGAGCATCAAGAAATGGTGCCAGTGAGGCAATCGACGCAAGGTTCGATCAGATACAGCTAGAAGTGGAAGAAATCAAGTCGATAGTCAAAACTATTGCAAGTCAGCTTACCGATCCACTCTTTCAGGAAGTGCCCGCGTGCTTCCTTGATCTCTATGAAAAAATGCTCCAGTCAAAGGTCGAGGATGACATTGCAAAGAAACTTATGAAATCCGTCCAGGAGCAGCTAACCACTTCACAGCTTGCCACGCCAGAGATACTTCATGAGAAACTTCGAAGCGAGATGGCAAAAATGATACCCGTAAGCCCTCCCCTCTCCCTAGATTACGGGCAAAAAAAAGTAATTGCCCTGATTGGGCCGACCGGAGCCGGTAAAACAACAACGATCGCTAAGCTGGCTGCAAGATATTGCCTATATGAGGGTAAAAAAGCGGTATTTCTCACCGCAGACACGTACAGAATCGCTGCAGTTGAGCAGCTTAAGACCTACGCGGAAATCATCGGTGCGCCGATCGAGATCGTATTTAACAGTCAAGACGCAAGAGAAGCAATGGAGCGTCATGAAGATAAAGACCTGGTATTTATTGACACCGCGGGAAGAAGTCCGCTCAATGAGACGCAGATGAATGAGCTCGCGGTTTTAATGAATATCTGCGAACCAAATGAAATACATTTGGTCTTAAGTGTAACAACCAAGATGTCCGACCAGATGAATGCAATTAAACGATTCTCGGTTGTACCGATAAATAAAATTATATTTACAAAACTGGACGAGACAAACACACCTGGAACAATGCTAAACATAGTAAACAAAGTAAAATTGCCCATCTCATATCTTACGGTAGGTCAAAATGTGCCGGAAGATATAAAGGTGGCCGAATCACAGAAACTAGCCAATCTCATATTAGGGGTGCCGTTAGATGAATGATCAAGCCAAAAAACTTCGGGAATTAGCTCAGAAAATCAGAGAAGAAAGAGATCGTGCCAGCTTAATTTTTGATCCGATGGCAAGAAAGTCTGAAAAAACCTTGCCCGGACGGGGCATTATCCCCAAAGAATATGCAACTTATGCAAAGCCTGAGCCTGAAAAAACTGCTCCTGAAAAACCGGCCTCTGAGCGGATCGGCTCGGCTTTTGCCAGAATTAAAACCGAAAGCAATCGTGCAGCCGGGTTGGTACAGCCAACATCTGTTAAATTGCCTCCTACAGAGCAGATTTTTGAGACGACGGCCCCAATATCCTCCCCATCCGTAACTCAGTCGCCCGCTCCGACGTTGGATCCGCAAGTGATTCCGCCAATAGTTCCACCATTAGATATACCTGCGACGCCACCGGCACCCGCACCGAAACCGGATACAAAGCCCACCCCGCAAACTTCGGCCACAAGAGTTATAGCAGTAACTAGCGGGAAAGGCGGGGTCGGCAAGAGCAATCTTGTCGCTAATCTAGGTATTGCGCTTGCTAAGCGTGGCAGAAAAGTCATGTTATTTGATGCCGATCTAGGTCTTGCAAATATAGATGTGCTTTTTGGCATTAACCCAAAATACCACCTAAAGAACCTTGTTGATGGCGATAAAAGCTTGCAAGAAATCCTGGTTAAAGGGCCTTATTCTTTAAAGATAGTCCCCGGCGGGTCAGGTATTCCCGAACTGGCCAACTTAAGTGACGAGCAGCAGCAGAAACTTCTGGAGAGCTTCTCTGAGCTAGAGCGTGAATACGAGATCACGCTGATCGACACAGGCGCCGGTATATCTAAAGACATAATCTCATTTGTCTTGGCAGCCCGTGAGGCGATAATCATCACCACCCCAGAGCCAACAGCAATTACAGATGCCTACGGTATGATAAAAGTGCTAACCCAAAGGGATTCTGGTGTCGATATAAAACTAGTAGTTAATATGGTATCCGATGAGAAAGAGGGTCAGGATATCGCAAACCGTATCATTATGGCGACAAAGCAGTTCTTAGGAAAACGGATTGAGGTTCTGGGCTATATCTTATCCGACCCAACAGTTAATATATCGGTGGTAAAACAAAAACCCCTTGTTATTGGATATCCGAACTCAAAGGCATCGAAATGCATTATGCAAATTGCAGAGCAAATCGACAAATCCGGGCGGAAGGATAGAAGCCAAATAGCGGGTCGAAACGGTTTCCGAGGTTTTCTTTCGAGGCTGTTTGAAAGATAGGTGACATATGCAGGCAAGTAGGTTTTTAAGACCCGGGCTCCTGGTCGCAATTGAAGTCAATCCCGGTGAAAACTGGCCGTTTACCATAGGTTACGTCTCTGATGACCGTCAGAGCATAACCTGCGAGTTTCTATTGGAAAAAAACCGCCATGCCAGTATTGAAACTGGTGCTGAACTTACGCTTACGTACTCGGCAGAAGACGGCATCTACCGTTTTCGGGGTAAGGTGGTCAAAGTCACGCAAGACCCTTTGCAGATAAGTTTCTCTCTTATTGATAACGTAGAACACACCCAACGACGCGAGTTTTTCCGGCTTATCAGGCCGATGGTCAGAGCAAGGTACCGCCCGATTGGCGGCCCCGAGGATATTTTTGATGCCGAGCTGATCGAAGCGCCGGTGAAGGACTTAAGCGGAAACGGGATAGCCCTTATCATCCCTAAGGAGGATGAATTGCCATCCGGAATGCCGCTTGTTATGGAGATTGAGCTTATGAGCGGCCGGCAAATAAACCTTATCGGCGAGGTCATAAGGTGTATTCCTAACGACCCTGTAGTCGGCAAAAGTCTTCTCTGTGTACATTTTTCGGTTATAGAGGAGCGTGACAGAGATCGCATAATAGGTCATCTGTTCAGAGAACAGCTCGATCGTGCAGGAAGAAAGCGCCGTATGCATAAGCAAGGCTAATGTTTTATCAGTTAAATAGCGTGTGATGGAATACTAGATGTCTAATGAGTCTATTATTAAGGTAACAATTCTTATTAGTACAGTTTTAAGCCTTATATCTCTCGTAGTTGCCGTACTCTCAGGTGGAGACATCATCTCTATAATAACCATACGCTTCCTGCTTGTATTTCTAGCCAGCGCTATTTTATCCTGGACTGCTTTTACGATTATTAACTCAGTTATCATTAAAGCCGCCAGGGAATCTATAATCGAGTTGAATAAGGAGCTTGAAAAGGAAAAACGCCTTATTGAAGAAGCGGAAAAAGATACCCTCTTGCAAGAGGCCGAACTGCTTAAAGAAGAATTAAACAAAGGTCAAAACCTTGATTTAACTTCTCTCCCCCAGGAAAATATAGACCTCGATTTTACAGAGGACAAAGAAAATCCTGAAATAAAAGTGTTTGAACCGTTTAAGCCGAGACGAATTGAAACCGATAAGGACGATAGCAGCTCTTAAAGGTAAATTCGGAAACGGTGAAAAATGAACAAAACGCAGTCTTCACCAAGCAAATGGGTGCTCTATAAAGTTCACAACGACCCTCAAGCAAAAGAAGAGCTTATATTATCAAACATTTCATTGGTAAGATATGTCGCCGAGAGAATTAAGGATAACCTTCCGGCCGAGGTCGAAAGGGACGACTTGGTTAGCTACGGAATATTCGGCCTGATAGATGCCATTGAAAAATTTGACCATAACCGGGGTTTAAAATTTGAAACCTACGCTATCCCCAGAATTAGGGGTGCTATCCTTGATGGTTTAAGAACTTACGATATTGCTCCAAGATCGATGCGCCAAAAGGCAAAGCAAATCAGCAAAGCCTACGCCGAGGTGGAACGGCGTACCGGCAGGGCGGCAACAGATGCTGAAGTTGCAAAAGAACTCGGTGTCAGTATGGAATCATTCAACAGTATGCTTGCCGAAGTAAGCCGCCTCCCTCTCATATCCCTTGATGACTTGATACTTCAGGACGATGAAAATAGCGTTACCCTCGGTGAACGAATCGAAGATAAAAACTCAAGCGACCCTGCTGAGATGGTAGAGCTTACTGAAGTAAGAGACGCACTAATCGATGGAATTGAATCTTTGACCGACCAGGAAAGGCTAGTTATTACACTTTATTACTACGAAGGCCTTACCCTCAGAGAGACCTGTGAAGTACTGGGGTTATCCGAGTCAAGAGTATCCCAGATAAGGATAAAAGCAGTCTTAAAACTTCGTGCAAAGCTGTCACATCTATGCGTAAATGTATAAAGATTTATGCAATAAACTATTGTTTTTCACATATCAAGCCGATAAATAGTACAAATATGCTTTTACAATCTTAGCACCAGAGACTATGAGTAAGTAGAGGTTTACGTGTTTGCCGGGGTTAAAAATGCAGGCAGAATTGCTGGATATTATAAGAACCGGTCAGATAGTCTATATTGAGGATGATGAAGGCCAGTCCTGGCCATTTGGTGTTAACAACATCTTAAGCCGTGAACTTGTGGTCTGCAGTGCGTTGGGGAGAAAATCCACCCCTCTAAAGGCTGCACAAAATATGGTAACAATCGTTGTCCCCGAAGAAAACGGAGCCTACTTAATAGAAGCAGCGCTGGTCGAGGCCGATGAAAACAACTGCCGTATGATTCTCAAGCCAACCGGAAAGGCAGAACAAGTACAGCGTCGGCAGTACTTTAGAGTCTCAAAACCCTCAGCGCTGGTTCACTATCAGCTAGTTAATGATGATGTTAGCGAGGAGATTATGAAGCCGGTTGAGGGCATGGTTTGGGACCTCAGCGGCAATGGCATCGGGATGGTCATAAGAAGCACAAAAACGATTTATGCCGATTCCGAGATAAAATTAAGTATTACCCTTCCGGGAGAATCGCCGGTTGAGATAATCGGAAAAGTGGTTCGCGTTGTGCCAAGAAGTATTATCAAAAACGAATATTTACTTGGTGTAACCTTTAAAAAATACGCGAAGCGGACAGGGATAGGATACTTAAATACATAACTCAAGAACAGCTGGCGCTTATGAAACTCAAGAAAAAAACTTAAACTCCCCTTCCGTAATATTTTCCACCTGGTGAGCTCTGAATTAAAGTGTTATAATTCATTCCAGGTTTACAGCTAAAATGGACTTTAATTTAAAGCTCTTTAAGGAAAGGAAGAGCTATGTCTATCAGGCCAACCGATTTGCAAATAATTATTCAAAAGATGCAAGAGGTTGAGCGATTGCAGCAAGTCCAGCAACAACAGCCGAAAACCCAACAACAACAATTCGCTGCCGAGTTGCTAAAAAAGAGCGAAGAGAAGGAGCGCCAGGTCAATTCCTCGCCGCAAACAGACGAGGTAAAAATTAACGCCAAAGGAAACGACGCTGAAAAAAAGAATCAAAACAAGCGCAAGAAGCAAGGAAGCAGCTCATCTGAAAAAGAAAAAGCAAACAATTTAGAAGCATCCGAGCATATCATCGATATAAAGATCTAGGAGTTGGATACGCCAATGTATATGGGATTTGAACCAATAGTCATAGTGCTCTCGGTAGCCCTACTTTCAATCCCTGTACTGACCTGGGTAATTTTAAGAAAGATATCCGCCGCCGATAAAGCCAGAGAGAGCAAGGAGGAACTGCGTTCCCTCGAGAACTCCCTCTCTTTGTTGATAAAAGAACTCCAAGACTCTGTCCAAAAAGCCTTAGCAGACATGGAGAATTCTGCCGACCGGCTCAGCGCAATGATAGAGAAAGCAGATGACCGCATAAGGCAACTCCAGTATTACTATGAGTATGGTGAAGAGCTAAGACCGCTTGTTACGCCGCAACCGAGGCAAAATGAAAGCCCGATAATAGGATCATCGATTGAGCAAAGCCATGTAGTGAAGCACAAAGAGGTGCACGAGCTGAGCCGTAAGGGTTGGAGTCCGGTACAGATTGCGAAACATACCGGCATGAGCGCAGATGAAGTGCAGCTTATCGTTAACTTGATGGAAATTAGCACTATGGATGCACAGCTTCGACCCCAACAAGAAACCCAGCAACCACCGCAACAGTACAGACAGCCGATGGTGTAAAGTGATAACAGCAGATTAAAAAATAGGTTTTAGCTAGAGGGTCTGCTAAAAGGTAAAGAGTTTTTATCCCCTGACTAAACTTGCCCAGGTTTGCGGGTCAGTTTGAGCACTTCTTCTTAAATTACACCGCTTTTGCCAATTGGCTAAAGCTGCAGCTGTCTTTGGACCAAAAATTCCATCCACAACAAGCCTATAGCCTTTTTCGTTAAGCCTTCTTTGTAGGTCCTTTACACTCTCTCCCCTAGAGCCCCGCTTGAGCAGCGGCAAAACGTCGCTATTGCTCCGGTTAGATGGGATGGCATCCCCTATAAGCCGTATGCAAGAAAAGTGCATACCATCTTTTGCACTTCGCCAAGCGCCTCCCCACTCAAAACCATGTTCTGTTGCAAGCCCGATAAGCGGCGTGGGCTGAAAAGAATTTGCACCGTAATTTATTTTACCTCCTGGACCATCCAACCCATCGTCAACATTGATATCGATATCGCATCCAAAGGCATGCCCGGATAGCGGCTTTGCGGGGTTCCAGAGCACGTGCCTTGGAACCCAGATACCACCGATGTCGTTTATTAAATTTTCTGCCGCAGCCCGGTCTATAAACGCCTTCATTTGGGATGATACCAAGCGGTGGCAAGGAAAACGCCCAAAGGGGGTATCAATGCTAACAATGTTTCGCCTAACCCATTCGGGGTCAATGATAATAGCGCCCCTCCTTCTTGGATTTTCCCGGTACGAAAAAGCGCCAAATATTTTCTTTAATTGACTCTGACTAAGTGACAAGGCTTTACCCCTAAATTTATTCCTCTGGATTTTGGTTTCCAACCTGGTGCTTCTTCCCTTATGAAGCTTCAAAATCGGAGCTTAGCATATCGCTGAGCAAGCTCATCAGCTCATCGGCAGTAATTGTTGGAATATCTTTCTGCTCAACATCGGCTTTGTCGTCGTCAATGTTGTCCTTCATCATTTCAACAAACCTGGTTGCAAGAACTGGATCGAACTGCGTGCCCTTATTTTGCTCAATAACCTCAAGAGCATCCTTATACGGGATTCCCTTCCGGTAAGGGCGATCCGATGTCATTGCGTCAAAGGCATCTGCTATAGCAATGATGCGTGCCAGAAACGGTATTTGCTCTCCACTTAAACCAAGAGGGTACCCCTTGCCGTCATAACGCTCATGGTGGTGCAGTATGATATCTGATATCTTTATCATGCTATCAATCGGCTGGGTAATCTCGTAACCTTTATAAGCGTGCTCTTTTATTAACTTGTATTCATCCTTAGTTAAAGTACCGGTCTTGTTAAGGGTAGACTCGGGAATACCAATTTTCCCGATATCATGTAGCCGGGCTCCAATATATGCCTTTTCAATCTCTAACTTACTTAAACCAAGATAGGATGCCAGCTCAACCGAAAGCCTAGCTACATTATCAGAGTGCCCGCTTGTGTACGGGTCTTTTGCCTCAACCGCCCTGGAAAAGGATATTACTATTTTTAGGTAAGCCTTGCGCAAATCCTCCCACAACCTTGCATTGCGTATAGCAACGGATAGCCAGGATGCAATCTCACCGATAGAACGCATCTGCTCAAATCCGATGCTTACTTCTTGTTCGTTTGCTAAGATGATAACGCCAATAAACTCCTTCTGGCTGCGAAGCTGTACCGCCACTACCGTCTTAACACCAGCGGCCTTTAATTTATCACAAATTTGAAACTCCTGATCGCAAGAAATATCCCGCGTATAAACCAAACCATTCTCGGTCATCGAAAAAACCGAAAATATTTCTTTGGCTGCTACAACTGATAAATCAACCTGCGTCTGCTGGAAAAGACCTTCCTTCCATAAAAGCTCTAGGTAATCGCTGCGCTTTGATGCCAGGTAAAGCGCAGCTCCATCAAATTCGAGTATTTGAAGCATCTCCTCAAGCGTCGGCTTGACAATTTGCCTTACGTCAAGCGTATCGTTAATTCTTGCAGTTATGGTCTGCAGGATCGATGATTGCCGCTCACGCTGTACAAGCCTATCCCCTTCCATAGCTTGCACACGCAAGAGAATATCCATGATGAGAAGCATTGGTATTACCATGCTTGGGTAGCTTATGAGCAAATGATAAATTGGGTTACCGGTAAATGTGTAACCAATTGCAAATTCGTTTGTTGTCGTAAAGGCAAAAAGAACGAGCCCAAGGATTATGCGGAAGCGGCCTTTTTCAGTTCGCCTAAGCCGGAAAACATAGTACATCCCGACCAAGCATAAAACTAAATTTAAAGAGCGAAAGATGATATCAAGCATCCGCTCGGCCATCCTTTAAATACTCTCTTCTAACTATCCAGACAACCGGTAATATACTTACCGTCTCACCGATTGCAGCAAAGCTGTGCATAAAGCGCAGGCCAAAGACCAAACTAGCGACATAGATAACATTTGTAAGCAAAAAATGCACCTGTGCAAACCAGATAGTAGGTATAGTAACGGCACGACTTGAGATTTACGCGGTTAACCAGCAAAAATATAATTGCCACAACAGATAGACCTAGGGGAAATATGTGTCCGTATTCAAAAACATTGTGCAATATAAGAGAGTACAACCAAACCACCCGCTTAATCACCTAGGGGTTATACGTTAAATATCGACATTTCGCATGGCATTCTTAAAAAATTACGCTGGCAGGTAGAAAAATCTTAAAATAAGCTTTTAAAGACTTATCCTGGGATAAATTCCAACGCAGCGATTATTAGCATCTGGAGAATCAAATAATAAATAGGCAATATTTAGCAATGTTTTTTGATAGGCAATATTTTGCCTAATGCTAAATATTTCTTACTAAGCTTCCGATTGTAAGCTAATATAAGGTAACTTTAATTTAAGTAGATTAATTATATTTATCCTACTATAAGGAAGGTTGATAATGCTTAAGCAGCATGGCTTTGTATTCATGTGGCCAGTTTACGAATCTTACGGAATAGATAAAGGTTATATAAAAGCCAGGAGCAACTTTGTCTTAAGTAACTACAATCCAATCTCATCTGACGAGCTATTCCTAGCAATTCAGCGCGTAGATACGTCAAAGGAAAGGTCGATTTTAAAATTTGTTTCGCGCTACGGCCTGTTAACAAACAAATCAGAGGAACTGATCGCAGAATTTAAGGAAAAAATTGCGGAATGCAGGCTTGTGCTTACAGCCTGTGCCGTAATCTCAAGAACAGAAAAGGGCTCCCTAACAGAAAAAGATAAACACTACCTGCAAGAATTCATTGCCGCCTCACCATCATCTTACCAACCCGCCGGATCGTTTATCGAAATTGCAAAGAGCCTGGTTTACACAACTATCGGCGAAAAACTAAAGGGTGTATCATTTACTGCTGTGCCCCAAAAAAGTGGTTTTGCCCGAAATGCAGAGTTTAGTTCCCTTTTACAGGCCTTTTATTTTCGCATCTATCTTGATATGACCACCGACTCAAAGAGCCTCGAGTACCGGATCTGCGATAACCCAGCTTGTTCACGGGTGTTTTCCGCCGGCCCCAAGGGAATCAGACGCTACGATGCCAAAACATGCTCAGATACCTGCTCAAAGGCCCGGTGACAGGCACCGCTCGATTTACTGATCGGCGCTTTTATACTTTGAGCTTTGCAAATTTGTGAAAGCAGACCTAATGAATGCTTGCCTTAACACCTGATATTTCTGCAAAAACCGGGCAAAGAAAAAAAGGGCTCTTTGGAGCCCTTTTACTTGTAGCGGGGGCAAGATTTGAACTTGCGACCTTCGGGTTATGAGCCCGACGAGCTACCAGACTGCTCCACCCCGCGTCGTTTTGCCTTTTTCCGGCAGATACGATGATATCACAAAGCAATTTTCAATGCAAAAGCAGTAAGACCGCTTTTATAAAAAGTTAGTATTTGGTAATCCAGAATATAGCGGGCTTATTCATTTACACCCTTGGCAATCGCTAAGCAGTTGTGGTAGAATCTGATTAAGAAAGCTTTTGGGAGGATTCGTTGTCTCGCCGCAAGACAATCTGTATCGTTCTCGCATTTTTATTGCTGTTCGTTTTTGTTAATCCAGTTACAGCAACACCAGCACCGGATCTTACAACCACAACACCGACAAATGATAACGTAGCTATTACGGCAAACGAACCAAATACAGAAACAACTGCCACGGCCGGACTAGAACAAGCACTGGCTGACGCAGATGCAGCAATTAAGCAAGCTCAGGCA
This sequence comes from Bacillota bacterium, assembly GCA_023511485.1. Classification (NCBI taxonomy): domain Bacteria; kingdom Bacillati; phylum Bacillota; species Bacillota bacterium. The sequence continues at coordinate 18,122 of JAIMBH010000026.1, forward strand.
GCGAGAATAAGACAAGAACTTGATATGCTTGGAGACGAGCTTGAGCGCTTAAATACCGATTATTACGGTGAAAGCGCTAAGCTTGCCGCCATCGAAGGAAGCCTCAATGAGACGCGTGAGAAACTGCGCTGGCTTGAGGCAGAGCTTGATGCGCAGCGTGAAATAATAAATGGACGCGTAACTCAAATTTATAAGCATGGCGATATGGAACCGCTGGAAGCAATCGTTAACAACGGTAGCTTCGCCGAGCTTTATACCAGACTAAGCTTCCTGATCAAGATTAGCGAGCAAGATGCTGAGCTGCTGCAAAAGCTTCGCGACCAAAAAGAGAAGATTGAAACTACCAAAAAAACTCTTGACCAGCTCTATACCCAGCAAAGAGAGATAACAGCTGAACTTGAGGGCAGAAAGAAAGCAATTGAAGAAAAATTAAAACAAGAAGCAATGATTCTTGCAAGTATCGACCCACAAATTCAGGCGATTCTGGACGCAGAACAAGCTAAACAACAGCAAGAACAAGCCGAGCTTGTAAAACAGCTTTCACAAAAATCAGAAAATGATAGGTTATCACTTGAGCCGGGCACAATCGGTTTTGAGGCAATCCAGTATATAGGTATTCCCTATGTCTGGGGTGGAGAAGATCCAGAGATTGGCCTTGATTGCTCCGGCCTGGTAAAAATCGTCTTTGCAAAGTTCGGTGTCAATCTGCCGCATTACTCCCGCGCCCAAGCCGAGCTTGGTGCGCCGGTTGACTATGAGGAAATGCAACCTGGCGACCTTGTCTTCTTTGGCAATCCGATCCACCATGTCGGCATTTACCTCGGAGAAGGCTATTATATTCATGCACCTAAACGAAACGATTTCGTAAAGATCAGCCGCCTAAGTGACCGCAATGACTTTGCGCGTGCCCGCAGGATAATAAGTATAATCCCGAGTAATTAACAATCTAAATAACAGCCTAAAAAGCAAAGCTCTGATTTTTAAAAAACTTTATGCTTTTTGTTGATTTTATAGCGCAGGATATAGCGCAGGATTCTTGTTTTTTTGAATATTTAGCCTGCTCCATAGGCCTCTTTTGCCATCAAGCTGCCATTTTATACTTAGGCTACCTAGCCCATTCCAATAAAACAATGGCTTTGCAAACCGGTTTATGCAATGCTTAAATAGATACAATTTTGGGAATTCAAGTATCATTCCAACTGGTAAAGGAGAACGCGAATGAAGGATTTGACCTCACTTGCCCTTGATGTGGCCAAAACCTACGGAGCAACCTATGCCGATATCCGGATTATTGAAAAACAAAGCGAATCGATAGCAATTAAAAACGGTCGCGTCGAAGAGCTGACAGCTTCAACTAATTATGGTTTCGGAATTAGAGTTGTTGCAGATGGCTCATGGGGTTTTGCCGGCAGTTTTTTAGTCGATAAGGGTGAGATTGAGCGCGTTGCCCGCCTTGCCGTCGAGATCGCCAAAGCAAGCGCAATGATAAAAAAAGAGAATGTAGTCCTTGCCCCCGCTCAGGCTATCCAGGATAGTTATAAATCTCCTATGGAAATTGATCCCTTCAAGGTCTCACTTGATGACAAACTTGCACTGCTTAGCGAAGCCGAAGAGATCATAAGAAAAACCAAAGGTGTTGCTATCTCAACCGCATCAATGTCGACATCAAGAGAGAAAAAAATATTTGCCAATCTTGAGGGAAGCTATATAGAGCAAGAGATAACTGAGTCCGGCGCAGCAATTGAAGCAGTTGCAATCCAGGCGGCTGAAGTCCAGGAACGGTCATATCCTAACTCTCACGGCGGCGATGTTGCTACCGCCGGATATGAATTTATCCAAGGGTTAAATTTAAAAGACCATGCACCAAGGGTAGCTGAGGAAGCGGTCGCGCTCCTATCGGCCAAGCAATGCCCTAGCGGAGAATTTACGGTGATCTTAGACGGCAGCCAGCTTGCGCTCCAGGTTCATGAATCCTGCGGTCACCCGGCTGAGCTTGATCGGGTGCTCGGCATGGAGGCAAGTTACGCCGGAACTAGCTTTATGACGCTTGATAAGCTAAATAAACTTCAGTATGGCTCACCCATCGTAAATATCAACGCAGATGCGACTATCCCTCATGCCCTCGGCACATTTGGATATGATGACGAGGGTGTTCCTGCGCAAAAATTTGATATTATAAAAAACGGGCTCTTTGTAGGATATCTGACCGACCGTGAAACAGCTCCGGTAATCGGTCAGCAAAGCAACGGCTGTGCAAGGGCCGATGGTTGGGGTAGGATCCCCTTGATTCGCATGACAAACATAAACCTTCTACCAGGAGATTCCTCCCTGGAGGAAATGATAAGTGAGGTCGATGATGGCCTTTATCTAGCAACTAATAGAAGCTGGAGCATCGACGACAAGCGGCTTAACTTCCAGTTTGCGACCCAAATTGGCTGGGAGATAAAAAAGGGGAAGTTAGGCTCGATGGTTAAAAATCCAAACTACACCGGTATAACCCCTGAGTTCTGGAAATCCTGTGACGCAATTGCCGGACCGAGCGAGTGGCGGGTCTGGGGCCTTCCAAACTGCGGCAAGGGTGAGCCGACACAGATAGCCCACGTAGCGCACGGGGCCTCTCCGGCAAGGTTTAGAAATGTTAAGGTGGGAGTCGGCAGATGATAGATAAGGATAAAATTCAAGAAGCCATGCAAACTGCAATAGATTATTCAAGAGCAGATCAAACTGAGGTACTGGTAAGCAGCACCAGCACCGCTTTAACGCGTTTTTCAAACAATTACATCCACCAAAATGTGGCCGAGACTAATGTGAGCGTATCGATTAGAGCGGTAGTCGATAAAAAGCTGGGATATGCTTCTACTAACCGACTTGATGCAGGGTCAATAAAAGAGATGGTAGACAAAGCAATCGAGATCGCAGAGCGGCGCCCCCCAGACCCCGATTTTGTATCCCTGCCCGAGCCAAGACCGATAGAGCTAAGAGATTTAGTTTCTAAACTTACGGTTAATTATTCGCCAAAAGAGAGGGCTTTAGATTTACAAAGGCTAATAGGAGCAGTCGCAGCAAGAAACTTGACAGCAGCCGGTGCATATTCCACAGGATACAGCACGCTAGGGTTAGCCAATTCTTTAGGGGTAAATGCGGTTGAAACAATAAGTGAGGCCGAGCTAAAGACGGTTGTCATGTCCGAGACAAGCTCGGCATTTAGCAGTGCGATTGCCGTTAACGTAAACGACATAGACGTCGAGAGAATTGCGCTCGAGGCCGAGGAGACTGCAATCCGCGGCCAAAACCCGGCTGAGCTTAAGCCTGGATTTTACACAGTTATACTCTCTCCTTATGCGGTCGCCGATATGGTCTCCTTTATGGCTTTTGCGGGTTTTAGCGCTCTTGCCCTACAAGAGGGCAGAAGCTTTATGAAAGATAAATTCGGACAGCAGATCACAGATCCAAGGGTATCGATATGGGACGATGCATATGATCCACATACAATCGGCCTAACCTTTGATTTTGAGGGCGTACCAAAAGAAAAAGTGGTATTTATAGAAAACGGCATAGCAAAGAGCGTCTGTTACGACAGCTACACCGCAAATAAAGAAGGGAAAAAATCTACAGGCCATGCCCTCCCTGCTCCTAACCCTTATGGTCCCATGCCCCTAAACTTAATAATGGCTCCGGGCGATTCGTCATTGGCTGAGATGATCAGAACAAGCGAACAGGCGATTCTGGTAAGCCGCTTCCACTATACCAATATGGAAGATCCAATTAGGACAACATTAACCGGAATGACAAGGGACGGTACCTTTTTAATCGAAGATGGAAAAGTGAAGATGCCGATAAAAAATCTTCGTTTTACGCAGAGCATAGTAGAAGCACTATCCAAAATCGATGCAATATCGTTAGACAGACAACTTAAGGAAGGAATTCTCGGTCCAGCATATGTTCCGTGGATAAAGGTAAGCGAATTTAACTTTACCGGTGTTACTCAATTCTAGAGCCTAGAAGCCAGAGCTGGACCTGAGGCTTAGTTACTTACTTTTAATCTCCTTTCCTGATTCCTTACCTCTTGACCTGAAACCCTATTATGGTTTAGCCATTTTACAAGGGTTACTTCAGTGCTACCGTTCTGGCTCTTAATCTTCAGAAGATCTACGAGGTTGTTCATCAGCGGTATGCCCCGTCCACCCTGTCTGTTAGACGGCGGAAAAGAGTTCCTTGGCTTTTGCATCTTAAACCCACGTCCCCTGTCGATTATCCTCGCAATCAAACAATCGCCGTCAACACTAAATATCGTTGTTACAAGGTCACTCTTGGAATGCATAACGGCATTGGTAGAGGCCTCCATAACCGCAAGACTAAAATCCTTAATCTCATCTTCACTTAAAGATGTACTGTGGGCCACATCGAGAGCTAACTGCCTGATGCTTGCCAGGTAATTAGCTTTAGCTGGAACGGTAAGCCGGATTTTATCCTTTATGCCGTTCTTTGATCGCACATTCCGAACTCCTTTGCGATTTATTTAATATATACCTTTATGCCGATAACATCTTTACTAAAATTTAGTAACGATGATAATTTGTTCGTCAGCTGCCCCAGAGAACCGCACTTGAGAATATACGTAAAGCGCACAATATCAAAACATATCGCCAAAAATAATAGACCCGGATAAGTAACTGGAGGGGCGCCATTACCTATCCGTGGTCTAAATTGGAAACGCTCAATTTATTTTTAACTTACTTATTAGATTAGCAGAATCCTCCCTGTCTTTGCAAGCATTTTAAACAGCTTTAAAAAACTCTGCTATGCATTATAGCTGGTAAGCGGGTCTATTATTATAGTATACGGGGTATTGCCATTACCTGATCCCTAATAATTGCCTGCGACTTCGTTTGCGATTTTTACTAATTTTGCCATCTAAACCATAATTGTCTTTTGCCTACGTTTACCTGCATAAATAGCATTTTGCGCTATAATGCCCTTCTATAGCTGGAAAATTTTGGTCTAGACATCCAATGGATTTTCATTCAAAATCTATAACTTAGGGCAATCGGAAACAAGGAGTGATGTATAAAGCGCTTAAAAAACGGCCTTTTTCAACAAGTAAGGGCAGAAAAGCAAGCTTTAAAAAACAACGAAGGCCGTCAAACCCCAAAGTAAATAAAGCAATAACCAAAGCATAATTAAAATAATTAGAACTAGAACAGCAAAACCCCAACATCCACCAGTTTATCCTCATTTCGATCTACCAATAAACCGACAATTAACAGAACAATCAACCGAGCAGGTACAAAACTTTGCATTTAAAGAAAAATAATCTTTTGCCATTTTGGCTGCAATACCAATGAAAGGAAGTGGTGTATTTGCGCGTATGCAAATCAATGTTGATTCTACTGGTGCTAATTGCACTGTTTACAGTTTTAAATATTTCTTTAGCTATGGCTTCTCAGCAAAGATATGACCTCAGCAACCGGATCGAGAAAATTCAAGAGCAGATAGCAAGCGATGAAAAATATCTAGAGACCGCAACAGCCGAGTATAAAAAATCTCTCACCCAAGTGCAATCGTTAGATTTAAAGATAGATACTTGCAACTCAAAGTTAAAATATGTCCAGGTAAAACTGGATAGCCTTAAGAACAATACAGGCAAAGATAAATTTTACAGCTACAGTTTTAGGTCATACAACCTCCTCTCTGCTCTCGTATTTTCTAGCAGTCTAAACGACTTTCTCACGAAATTGGGTGCCTTTGGGCACATTCTTAACCGGAACATTAAGACGGCTGATGAGTTAAAGACCCTGAAATATAAGTTGCTCAGCCATAGATCTAATCTACTAACTTTACGGGAAGACAAAGTCCGAGAACTTGCAGATGCACAGCAGCGCTACAATGAAATCAATAATGCACTTGTATCGCGAAAAGACATACTTGTTAGTATTAATTTCAACGCCAGGTCAAGCCGCCTTCGGTTTGATAACAGAAATGCACCAGCAAAACCTTCCTTGCGTTACAATTATGCATCTCGCGGAAGCAACCGCGGTGGGTTTGTCTTCCCTGTTGCTGGAGCGCACACCTATGTCGATAGCTGGGGTAACGCTCGGTCTGGTGGCCGCCGGCACCAGGGCACTGATATCATGGCCGCACGCGGCACGCCGGCTGTCGCCTGCACATCCGGCGTTATTGGCAAGGCAACGCCTTTTAGCCGTGGGATAGGCGGCATCACTATCTGGCTTGTTGGTGACGATGGAAATGCCTATTACTATGCGCACCTGGATTGTATTGAGCCAAGTATCAGGCCAGGTGTGCGGGTCGGTGCGGGACAGGTCATCGGCAAGGTCGGCAGCACCGGAAACGCGCCAGAATCTGCACCGCACCTGCATTTTGAGTTTCATCCACAGGGAGAAAGAGCGGTGAATCCTTATCCCCTTTTAAAAAGTGTTGACAAGTAGGGCGCCTTAAAAAGCTTTTTAGCCGGATTTTAAGTTATTGGCAAAATTCTCTAGCCGCTGCTTATGCATAGCACAGCCCTTTAGGGATTTCCAAAAGCAAAGCAGTATAGCCTTTTTGCTTTACTTAAGCAGGCTTAGAGCCGTAAATTAAGTGCCTAAAATTAGCTTAAGCCTTCTAATTTACATCATTCTCCCTTCAGGTTTCCTTTTGGTCGGCACTTATTAACTATTAATGACGTCGGAGAATAAAATACCTGCAATTTGCATTTTTGATTTCTAAATGACGATATAATAATATAGGTAAATAGAGTTATATAGCCGCTAACTTGATGAGGGAGTCAGAAAATGGCCGATATAATCCGCCCAACAGGTGATTGCTGAGCACCTCCGGTAAAAAAGTATTCAGAAAACTGCATGGTATGCGGTGGCAAGTTAGATTACAAAGCTAACCCTGAACTCCTCACATGCTATTTCTGTGGGGAAACTAAGCATGGTAGCATATCCTGCCCAAACGGGCACTTCGTATGCGACACCTGCCATGGTAAAGATGCATTTAGCGCGATAGTGGGGGTCGTGCTGAATACTAAATTAAACGACCCCATGGAAATTGCCGACCAAATAATGAGCCATCCTTCTGTTCCAATGATCGGTGGCGAGCACCATACAATTGTTGCCACATCGATTATGGCTGCACTTAAGAATAGTGGTCCCATCTTCTATAACGGGGAGCAAATTAAGGTGGATAATAATTTTATCCGAAGGACCATTGATAGAACCTGGACCGATAAAATACCTTCCTGTATGTGCGCAAATTACGGTGCCTACGGCGCCGCTTTAGCAGCTGGAGCAGTGTTTAGCCTACTAACCGATGCAACATGCGACGTGCCAAAAGCAAGAGAGCGCCAAATCAGCATGGAGATAACTAATTACGCGGCTTCAGATATAGCCTGGTATCGCGGGACTTGCTGTAAGTTAAGCGTTAAGCTTGCAATCGATGGTGCCTGCCTGGCAATCAAAGAGCACTTTGATTTGAACCTTCCGCGGAAAAGATCAAGATGCCAACACATGAAGAGGAACCCTTATAAATGCCTCGGTGCGCAATGCCCGTACTCAAAGGCGTAAAAAATCAAAGAGACCTTTCAATAGTTCCACCCCCCACCACGACATCTCCATCGTAAAAAACTACAGCCTGGCCGGGTGTTACCGCAGATTGGGGATGTTCAAACTCTACCTTTACCCTGCCCCCAGCAAGCGGCGATATCTTCGCCGGGGATTCAGGCGCCTTATATCTTATCTTTGCCGTAACGGCCATTGGCTCGATCAGGCTAGGAATCGATATGAAGTTAAGTTCATGTGCGATAAGCACGGTTTTATTAAGGTCCTCTTTTGTGCCAACTACAATTGCATCTTCTTCCTCCCTTATTGCAATCACATATAGGGGAACTGGTGAAGGGATACCCAATCCCTTTCTCTGTCCGATTGTATAGTGGATAATGCCCTTGTGAACGCCCAGCACATTTCCCTGTTTATCATAGATGGGGCCGGGGCGCTCAGCGCCAGGTACATATTCGCTTACAAACCTGGGGTAATTTTTATCGGGGACAAAACATATTTCCTGACTCTCAGCTTTCTTAGCAACGGGCAAGCCAAGCTCCTCAGCTTTCTTGCGCGTCTCATCCTTGGTCAGCTCCCCAAGCGGGAAAAGCGTGCGCGCAAGCTGATCTTGCGTTAAGACGTAGAGTACATATGACTGATCCTTGCTTTTATCGATCCCCTTTTTTAGGATATATCTTCCCATAGGCTTATTATGTTCGATTCTTGCGTAATGGCCGGTTGCAATGTAATCTGCACCAACCGCAAGGGCCTTATGAAGAAGAGCCTGAAATTTTATAAATTGATTGCACCTGATACACGGGTTTGGCGTACGCCCTCGCCTGTACTCAGAGACAAAGTTTTCAATAACTTCTTCTTTGAATACCTCGCGGAAATCAAACGTATAATGCGGGATGCCAAGCCTGTACGCTACCTTTTTGGCATCATCGGTTGCCGACAGCGAGCAACAGCCACCGAAGCGCTCGGCATCGTCGGGTGTCTTTGGCGATGGCCAAATATTCATCGTTATGCCGATTACTTCATAACCAGCCTCAACTAATAAGGCCGCCGCTACCGAGCTATCGACACCGCCGCTCATAGCGCAGACAACACGTGTTCTCTTGCTAGACATAACCACCAGTTCTCAATAGTTCAAAATCTACTTTCTCTTGAAAAGCTCGTCCATACTCCGAAGAAGCCAGAAATCAGAATCCAGAAGTTTTTCTTTCCTTCTGGCTTCTGACTTCTGGCTTCTAATCTTTCAAACCTACCCTGATTATTTTACCTTTGATCGATAATTTGCAATCGCCTCGCGCAGCCCATCGGCGGCAAGCACCGAGCAATGCATCTTCTGCGGCGGAAGGCCGTCTAATGCATCGGCAATATCCTGCCGTGAAATTTTCTCCGCTTCTTCCAAGGGTAAACCCATGGCAAGCTCGGTTATCATGCTGCTGGTTGCAATTGCCGCGCCGCAACCCAGCGTCTTAAACTTTATATCCTCAATTTTGTTATCTTTAACTTTTATTGTGATGCGCATCATGTCGCCACAAGTCGGGTTTCCCACTTCACCAATGCCATCTGGATTTTCAATCTCGCCGACATTTCTCGGATTTCTGAAATGCTCCATTACTTTTTCGCTATACATGCGTTAAAACCTCCGGTTTTTCGTCCATCTACTTATTTTCCTTTCCAAGCGGCATCTAATGGCGACATTGCCCTTAATCTCTCCACAATTGGCGGCAATATCTCAAGCAAGTAATCGATGTCCTCTTTAGTTGTCTTGTCGCCTAGCGTAAACCTTACCGAACTGTGCGCAACTTCTGCGGGTATTCCCATGGCCAAAAGCACATGCGATGGATCTAGTGTTCCTGATGTGCAGGCAGAACCACTTGAGCAACTTATGCCTTCCATATCAAGGCTCAATAGTATAGCCTCGCCTTCCGCCCCAATTAAGCATGCGCTAGCATTGTTTGGCAGGCGCTTGGTAGGATGACCAGTCGGCCTGACATTTGGTACCTTCTCAATGATGCCGTGCAGCAGGTAATCTCTTAGCTCAGCCAGGCGCTTTGCCTCTGAATCCATCTCTTTCTCGGCAATTTCAACGGCCTTGGCAAGACCTATAATGCCCGCTACATTGTGCGTACCGGCCCTGCGGTTATTCTCCTGGCTACCGCCATGGGCAGTCGGAACCATCCGGGTACCCCTTCTTACATATAGAACTCCAACCCCTTTAGGGCCGTATAGCTTGTGCGCAGAGACAGATAACAGATCAACTCCAAGCTCGTTTACGTTCACCGGAATATGTCCGAACGTTTGAACCGCATCGGTATGCAGATAAACCCCTTTCTCTCGGGTAATTTTACTGATCTCCTCTAAAGGCTCAATTGTTCCTACCTCGTTGTTCGCATGCATAACCGAAACCAGAACGGTCTTATCTGTTATCGCCCGTTCGACATCGGCTGGGTCCACCATACCGTGCTCATCAACCGGAAGCAGAGTTACCTCGTAGCCACGCTTCTGCAAGAAATGGCAGGGTTCAAGTACCGCATGGTGCTCAACCGGCGTAGTGATTATATGGTTACCTTTTTTCTCATTTGCAAAAGCGATCCCTTTGATAGCCATGTTGTCAGATTCGGTCCCGCCGCTCGTAAAGATAATCTCCCTAGGATCGGCTCCCATAAAGGCCGCGATTCTATCCCTGGCATCTTCAATTGCTCCTCTTGCACTCCTGCCTAGAGTGTAAAGAGAAGAAGGGTTGCCAAACTCTTTAGTAAAGTATGGCATCATCGCCTCTACTACTTCCGGACGCATCGGCGTTGTCGCCGCATAATCAAGATAAATAAACCTCTCCAACCTCTTGCTCTCCTTTCAAAACCGCCTTATCCATTCACTAAAGATACTGCGGATAGATACTGTGCGCTAAAATCATTATGTTACCCTCTACAGCCGGCCAGCAGCGACGACCGATTTGTAACTTCGCAACCCCGAGACAATCAAGACCGTTAGCCAAAATCTAAACTCCCTCTTCTTGAACTGCTTCCATATCAACTTCGCAGGTCTCTGCTTCTCCCTTATCTAGTTCCCCTTCGATAAGTTTAAGCGAGGGAATAGCTTCCTGTTTCTTTGTTAGCTCCTCTATCTTTTGCTCAAGCTCTCTAATCTTATCCCCTAAACACTTGATAGCCTGCGCCTCTGGGTCTGGAAGGTGGCCGTGCTCGAGCTCCTCTTCAGCAGTTAAGCGCCTGCCATGGGAGATCACCACTCTACCCGGGATGCCAACAACCGTCGTGTTTGCCGGAACAGAGCGTACCACTACAGAACCGGCACCGATTTTAACATTATCACCGATAGTTATCGCACCGAGAACTTTAGCACCCGCACCGACGACCACATGGTTTCCTAAAGTTGGATGGCGCTTACCCTTCTCTTTGCCGGTCCCTCCAAGAGTTGCGCCCTGGTAAAGCAAAACATCGTCACCTATCTCGGTCGTCTCACCTATTACAACCCCCATGCCATGATCTATAAAGAAACGCCTCCCTATTTTTGCCCCCGGATGGATCTCGATGCCTGTTACCGCCCGGCTGAACTGTGAAATAATTCGGGGGATAAGCGGTACATGTTTTTTATACAGGTAATGTGCAAGCCGATGCATCATAATCGCGTGGAATCCGGGGTAGCAGAGAAGGACCTCGATTACGCTTTTAGCCGCCGGGTCTTTTTCAAATATTGTCCTGATCTCTTCCCTTATTGTCCTAAACATTAAAACACCTTCTTGGCCATCAGCCGGTAGCTTTTCTATTCCTTTTTATTTGAGCTGACTGCTGATTGCTTTATTAAAGGTCTGCAAAAACCGGGTTGCTTAAGTACCTCTCGCCAGTATCGGGCAGAATAACTACGATAAGCTTACCAGCATTTTCCGGCCTCTTAGCTACCTGAACTGCTGCATACGCTGCAGCACCGCTTGATATTCCAGCAAGTATACCCTCTTCCCTGGCAAGTCTCCTGGTAAACCAGATAGCATTTTCGTTGGTTACCTGGAAGACCTCATTAATCATATCGGTATTCAATACCTTAGGGATGAATCCGGCTCCGATACCCTGAATCTTATGTACGCCCGGGCTTCCACCCGATAAAACCGGTGAATCAGCCGGCTCCACCGCAACTGTATAAAGCTCTGGTTTTCTTTCCTTGATAACCTCAGATACTCCAGTCAGCGTCCCGCCGGTGCCAACACCGGCAACGAATATATCTATATTCCCATCGGTGTCCTCCCAAATCTCCTCAGCAGTTGTTTTTCTATGGATTTCCGGATTAGCCGGATTTTCAAACTGGTGCGGCATATAATAGTCTGGGTTTTCCTGCTGTATTTCCTGTGCCTTTCGGATTGCACCACTCATACCTTCAGCTCCAGAGGTCAAGACCAGTTCTGCACCATACGCTTTTAGGAGATTTCTTCTCTCAATACTCATGGTCTCTGGCATAGTAAGGATCACCTTATATCCCCTGGCAGCAGCTACAAATGCAAGAGCAATTCCGGTATTGCCACTAGTTGGCTCAATAATGGTTGAACCAGGCGCCTGATCACCATCGGTAGCAATGCTAGCTGGCATAACCAGAGTTTTGCCGGGTTTAATTTTTCCTTCCTTTTCAGCCATATCGAGCATGCTGACGCCGATCCGGTCTTTTACGCTTCCCGCCGGGTTGAATGATTCTACCTTTGCCACAACCGTTGCCTGCGCCCCATCAGTCACCCTATTCAAACGCACAAGCGGGGTTCTTCCGATGGTCTTTGTTATATCTTCGTAAATGCTCGCCATGCAAATCCCCCAAATCTTCTCTTGTTTGGCTTTACACCTATCTCGCGCCTATATATAATACATGGGCTGCAGAGATTGATCGTAACGGGTCTGGCGTGCCGCCAGTTGTTCAAGTGTCATGCCCTTTAACACGCTTTCAATGGCCAGGCCCACCTGACACCAAAGGTCTTGTAAAGCACACTGTGTGCTCTTTGCGCATTCTGAGGCATTGCTTCCGACGCAGGTAGTTGTTGTTAGGGGACCTTCTAATGCCTCGATAACCTCCAGAATCGTAATTTCCTCAGGGGCACGCGCCAGAGTCACGCCGCCCTGTGCTCCCCGCTGGCTTTTTACAAGCCCAGCTTTCCTCAAAACTGTTATCTGTTGCTCTAAGAATCGTTCGGGAATACCCTGCCTTACGGCTATTTCACGCACGCCTACCGGCCCTTGCCCGTAATAGCCTGACATGTCAATAAGTGCCCTTAGCGCATATTCACTTTTCGCAGAGAACTTCAACTTTACTCCTCGGTCCAGTGATTATCGACAATTCCGATAAATTTAGTGCGAATTCTTTAATGCAACCATACACCTGTCACCAGATGCTTGTCAACAAAATAATGCTAAGAAATAGCAATACACCGGAAGCTTCAGAGATTTTTTGACTTATGATTATCAATTGAAAAGGATGGGAAAAATCGGCAGGTTACAAACCGGTCTGATTCTTTAGAGCTACATTCATGCTGCCACTTTTAAATCCGGATAGGTCGAGGGATATAAAATTAAAGCCAAAAGCTTTAAGCTGCGCAACAATTCGATCTGCACTCTTTAAGACTTTATCCATTTCATCTTTAGGAACCTCTATCCTTGCAAGGTCGCCATGATGGCGCACCCTAAGTTGCCTAAATCCAAGCTCTTTGATATATTTTTCGGCTTTTGCAATTTGATGCAGTTTGGCCGCATTGATTTCCTCACCGTAAGGAATCCTTGAAGCAAGACAAGCCATACTCGGCTTATCCCAGGTAGAAAGACCTAATAAGGCAGATAGCTCCCGAATATCAGATTTGCAAAGACCGGCTTCTTTTAGAGGACTTCTTATCCCCATTTCAGCCGCCGCCTTGATGCCAGGCCGCCAATCCCCTTCGTCGTCGGCATTGGTGCCATCAGCGATCCAATTAAAGTTGTGCTCTTTTTGTATATCTTTAAGAAGAGAAAAACGTATTTTTTTGCAGTGGTAGCAGCGGTCGGGGGGATTTTTGATGAATTCCTTGCATTCCAGCTCGTTGGCATCGACTATGAGATGCGTTGATCCAATCTCTTTAGCTATGCGCTTGGCGTCTTCAAGCTCACTTAACTCAAGCGTGGCCGAGTTAGCTGTCACTGCAACAGCCTTATCCCCCAGCATATCGTGGGCTACCTTCAGTAAAAGAGTGCTGTCGGCACCCCCTGAAAACCCGATCAGCACGCTCTGCATCTCGGCCAAAATGCCTTGGAGCCTTAGGTATTTATCCTCTAAACCCTTTCTTAGACCCTTTACATTAGTCATCCTGGCCATCGCCCTTATCCTCACCGATCTGGTTAATCATTGCAGCCAAGCAGCCAGCCCCAAACCCGTTATCAATATTTACAACTGCAACCCCGGTAGCGCACGAGTTTAGCATGGTAAGAAGGGGTGCTAGCCCGCCAAAATGCGAGCCGTAACCTATACTTGTGGGAACCGCAACAACCGGGCACGAAACCATGCCCCCTACAACGCTGGGCAGAACACCATCCATCCCTGCCACTACAACTATTACCCTGGCCTGCGATATTTTTTCATAGGTTGCAAGCAGCCGGTGAAGACCGGCTACGCCTACATCGTAAATGCGCTCGACATTGGCGCCCATCATTTGTGCTGTAATTGCCGCTTCTTCGGCAACTGGCAAGTCTGCAGTCCCAGCGCTCATGACTACGACTTTTCCTTTCATCTTTCTTTTTTTACGCCTATCAACAGATACAATCCTTGCCTGTGCATGATATACCGCCTTGGGTTCAATACTCTTTATTGCTTCAAAAGCTGCCTCATCTGCCCTCGTAGCAAGGAGTGCGCCGGCGTTTTTCAGGATAACTCCCGCGATTTCCTTTACTTGCTCGACAGTCTTTCCTTGGCAGTATATTGTTTCGGGAAATCCTTTTCTTATTGCCCTGTGGTTATCTACTTTAGCAAACTCCAGATCTGTAAATGGCAGGTGTTTTAGGCGATCATACGCTTCGTCTATGCTCAAATTTCCACTTTTTAGTTCTTCAAGCAACTGCCTGATATTTCCGTCGTGCATCTACCAACCTCTTGTTTTACTTATTTTGTCATCCGAAATCGAAACTTAGTATCTCATCATTAAAGCTCAAGTGCAACTCTTCTTGCAGGTAAGGTGCAAAATCCAGAAGCTACGTGTGTCGGACAAGCTCGAGGAATATTTAACGACGTGTTTGACCTTAGCTTACCAGGGTAAATTGAAGAGGATTAGTGGGTGGGGGACAATGGATTTAAACGTCAACAATATAATCGTCGCTGCGATTTCATATCTTACCGGCGCAGTAGCGCTATACGCATACTTTAACCGAAACCGTTATTTTGATTTAGTCCTGGCAACCGTTGCTGTCTTTATCTTTGGGACATCTATGTTACTTTTGGGCTTTAGAATTGATGCAGGCATAGCAAGGACCTTAATTAATTTGTCGACAGTTGTTATGGTTCTTGCGATACTCTTTTTCATAGTGCGCCTTGTAGGCGGCATATCTACCGTTATGAAAAGATACTTTAGAAAAAAGTAATCACTCTTGCTATAAGTATAATATGGCGAAGCTTTTCTGGGAAATTAGACAAAAATAGCAGATCGAGAACCGGCTGAAAGTGGAAATGTTATGACAAATTTAAAAAGTGAGTTTTATTACGGCAATTGCCGTAATACGTAATGCGATGGAAAAATTAAATAAATCTGCTAGGCAAGTTTCTCTTGAAACTGGAAATAAGGTTTCAGCTGCTTACATAAGCAAAATCTTGCACAATGAGCGCAAGCCTAGCCCTAAGGTCTTGAAGCTATTAGCTTCTCCTTTGCAGCTTCCTTACGATGTGCTGTTAAGGGAAGCCGGCTTTTTGCCCTCCTGACTTCCGCA
Source organism: Bacillota bacterium (assembly GCA_023511485.1). Lineage (NCBI taxonomy): Bacteria > Bacillati > Bacillota > Bacillota bacterium. The sequence goes on from JAIMBH010000026.1 coordinate 33,606, forward strand.
ATGCAGCACCCTAATTCTGGCATGGCATTACCTTTTCTATGTGGTCTCAGCACCCTTTAAATG
>JAIMBH010000027.1 GCA_023511485.1 Bacillota bacterium
ATAGGTGGCCGATTTGCTTCGGAATAGGTGGCCGGAATGCTTCGGAATCGGTGGCCGATTTGGGCCGGAATACGCACAAAAGGCGCTTTAGTAGCTGCCGCCTTTTTATCTTTTATTACCTGCTTAGCAGCAGCTGTATAGAGATCTGGCATTTTAGTCTTTAAAATGCCCTCTACGAATGCCTCATTCCAGCGAATTGAGATATCTCCTTTCTCCTTTTTCTCAACAATTGATGATATTTGTGCTCTCATCAGATCATCGATATCTTTTCTGCTAAGACTTGAGAGCTTTTGCTGTAATTCTTCGCTATACTTATTTTCTGCAGACGGGGTTTCATCTCCTGATGTTATTGTGTAGTATGCTACACAATACAATAAGTCTGGATTAGTGGTTGGGGCTGTCTTTTTGCTACCGCCAGCAGCTGCGATAGAAGAACTAGTGAGCAGTAGTGAGAGCGCAACTACCAATATGCATATCTGCTTTATTCGACTTTTAAATAATTGTTTCATCATTATTATCTCTCCTATGAAATAAATCTACTTCATCCTTCATTTATCTTTATATTGATCTCAAAACGAAATTCGGGAAGTCCTCAAATACCCATCCGTTATTCAACGTGTGGTAGATGACGCCAAGCAGTTTTTTAGCTGTGGCAATTATTGCCTTACCCGAACCTTTCTTAGCTTTAAGTCTTTCATAAAACGAGCGCGGGAACTCTCAAATAGCGAATAGCTATCAGCGTACATTGTACCAACATCGTCCTGCCAAGTTTGCTGCCTTGTTTGGTCATCCGCCCCTGATAGTTGGTCTCATTTGAGTTGCTAACACGAGGTACGATACCAAAGTAGGCGGCTAACTTCTTTTCATCCTCAAAGTCATTGATATCACCAATCACACTAAGAAGAATGGTTCCACTCTTGCCGTCAACCCCTTTAATGCTGGTGATGTTCTCATGACGTTTCTCAAGTCCTTGCCCCTTCCAGAAAGCTCCTCATCGATTTTTGCTATTCCCGCACTTAATCCCCTGATCTGCTCAATAATAACTTCAAGTTTGATATGGGCAACCGGACTTACCTTATACTCCAATAATTTTGTAAGAGCTTTGTCACTTGAGAAGCATTCTTTCTTGGTTATAATCCCTTGAGCATTTAGGATGTTATGGATCTTATTCTTGAGTGCGCTTTTAAGCTGCACCAGCTTAAGCCTGGTGTGAGCAAGGCTTTCAAGTTCTACGTATTGCTCATCTTTAATTCGCGCTTCTGGCAACATCCCCTTGCTTAAAAATAATGCAATCTTTTTAAGCATCGTTAGCACCCGTCTTCTTCACCGACTGGCTTACCACCTTAAACTGCATGGTGTTGATCACATGGACCTTATCATAAGTGGTCTTGGATTATTCTGACAAAGTGCCGGGTGTTTGTTGTGGTTTCTACTGCTACTTCATCATCCGACTTTAACTCAGAGCAAAACCATTCAATCTCAACGATCTTGTAAGTCTTAAACCGCTTCTTTTCACCTTCCATAAAACAAACTGCAAACGTCGCCTTGTGAAAATCAACCCCAATAAATCTTCCCATCTCTCTACTCCTTCCGATTCTTTTAGGAGTAGACTTGTCGCCGGCGGCCACCATCCTCCTATCCAGGGTCCTTAATGCCACACAGTGCCTCTTTAAGCTATAGGTAAGACCAACTTACCTTTCAGGGCCTAAAAGCCACCTAACAAAATCCAGCCTATAGCCTATCTACTCCAGATAGCTTAACTATACGTTACCTGGAGCGGTCAGCGACTTTCTTATTTCATAGCATCTCTTTTAGATCCAATATTTGGTCTTAGCAATCCCACAGCATGGCTCAGATTTATCGAGCGATCTGAACTAGTTTTGGCTTATATTCTAATAAGCGCATTTTCTCTACAATATCCAACCAAGACCACTCTTAATGAAGTTAGTCATTTTAAAACTCTTCTTGCCACCTTCTGGTGCTGCCTCTTTAAGCTATCCAAGCTTAAAGCTTCCGGGGTGGCATCTATTTTCTGCAAGCAAAGTTGCAACTGATTTCAACTCTCAATTCAACCACCCTCCTCCAGGTTAAAAAATCGAAAGCCTGCTTTATTGGTTTAACAATCGGTAAGAAAGAATTATCATCGCTTTAAAGCATGACATATACTGATAATTCATATATATTATCCGGTCTGCCACCCACTGCTTACAAAGCTAGCTAAAAAATATGTATGTCAATAGTAGAATGGTATAATTATTCATTTGATATAATTAGTGGTTGTTGGGTTTGGTGTTGATATAAGTTGCCTGGGATAGACCTGCAAAAATCCAAATTCTCAATCGACCAAGCTAAATAATAGCAGGCCGAGATAGCTAGAATTAAAGAAAAATATTGTAGGGCTGCCCTAGTTGACAAGGCTACGCATTAGCGTCTTTGAAGCCCAGTATCATCAGAATATATGTTAAGAGATATAATATCGACACTATGCCGAACCATTTAAATACGCCTCCAGCAAGATAAGTAAAATAGTACGCCATCGGTAATGACCATATAAAGGCAGCAAGTGTTAAGATAGCCATATTTAGCCAAAGCGAGATTAAGACATAGATAGCGGGAAGAACCATAAAAATAAATGTTATAATAACAGTTTCTACTGGAATAGGACCATCTATAGGGTTGCCAATTGTAGCTATATACCAGAAAACAATATGAATAATGGAAGATAAAGCGCCAATTAAAAATGCGATCTTATGAGTTAAAGACCTGGAGTTGAAGCCTAGCATATTAGCATGGTCCTCCTTCTAATACGTGCAGAAATAAACTCTACATAACTGTCATTATATTGGCGACGGATTATCGGTTTTAGTAACGCTACCATGTTTATTAACTAAAGTAATCCCCTCCTTAAGGAGGGGATTACTTACCTCTACTTTAAGACTAAACGTGAGATACCAGCAATTTCAAAAGAGAAGCATCCTCGCCCCACCTTGACCAGGTAAAGTAGTAGGGCCAAGTGCCATTAGTATTCCCCCAAATTGATTGGGAATGGTAAACCTGTGTAATTAGATTGTCATAACCCCAATCATAATTATAATATTGCGCGTCACCATCTTTGCGAACTCTTGTTTTGCTATATTGATAGTAATAAGGATAATTGTGATACCATTCCCTATACCAATTAGTATAAAACTTAGTGGGATGATAGGCATATGCTATAAAATCATCATCCTGCCATTGAACGGTCCAGCCATCAGTACCCCAAGTTAGCAACTGATATGTGTAACATAACGGCGCATTAACAGGATCAACTGTAGTTAATTTTAGCCAGCAGGTATAGGTTGTATACAAAGCTGATACTCTTCCTTTATCTTTTGCTTTTAATAAATCAGTCTCAGGAGCGACTTTTATGGTTTTATAAGTACCCTTAGCACTATTGACTTCTAGCATATAAGCGCCAGTTTCAGAGCCATCTGCCTTACCGTGACCTGAAACACTAATGGTCTCGCGATCTCCAAGCTTTGTGTATTCGACTCTATTGAGTATAACTTCGCTACCCTCTTCCGGCTTTAATGCAAATGTTATAGCTTGTTGCTTACCTTTTGCCTCAGCAATGGACGAAAAACATAGTGCAAAAATAAGCATAAAAGAAAGGAATAGTGAGACTCTTTGCTTCATTAAAACCCCTCCAAATCACATTACTATCGCCGACACTGCTTTAGCAACCTGCCTTCTATTTGAAAACATAATTATCCTCCCTTATTATCGCTTTGCCATTTTAAAAACGATTGGTATGTGATAAGCTCTTCTTACCACCTTCTGGTCTTCATCCTAAGCCTATGGCTTAAGCCTCCAGGGGGTGGTTTCAATTTATTGATCCGTTAGCGATATGACTATCGACTCTCAATTTAACCACCCCCTTAAAGATCAGTTAGCTTAAGATAATTGGAGAATTGCTGTTTACCATCCTTAGAATGGTCAACATCCTGGAGGTAATTAATAGCCAATATCGTAATTGTAAGTATTGATATCACATATCGGTATTCCGGTCTGCCACCCACTGCTTACAAAGCTAGCTAAAAAATATGTATGTCAATAGTAGAATGGTATAATTATTCATTTGATATAATTAGTGGTTGTTGGGTTTGGTGTTGATATAAGTTGCCTGGGATAGACCTGCAAAAATCCAAATTCTCAATCGACCAAGCTAAATAATAGCAGGCCGAGATAGCTAGAATTAAAGAAAAATATTGTAGGGCTGAAACCTTCGGGGACGGTCCTCTAAATTTACAAATTCTTTACTCAAGTACTATGTCCCTGCTCTCTTTCTCCCCTTTGAGCCAAAGCATATTTAATAAAAAGCAGTAGACTTGTGTATCGATAAAGATTTCCCGCCGCTCGATACCCAGCAGATGGCGTGATAAACCATACCTGGGATATCGAATCGTCTTCCCCTTGGCATGGTTTAAGACTAGCGCAAGCTAGATGTGTAGTCAATTAATTGTGCTATAGCACAGATGGTTATTTAGCTAATTTGTAAATTTGGAGGACCGTCTACAGGTGTGTGGGCCGTGTACCCAAATCGCCTCTCGTTTAAGTGTTTGACAGAACTTTCCCTGCTTATCGAGACCTTGCCACTCTTTCTCTGTATAGACTAGTACATCTGTAGGTACCGGTAGGTCGGTTACGTCAAACTCAGCAGCGCGCTTTACAAAGGGTTGCTCGGATTTTCCAACGATGATAAGTAAGTCGAGATCGCTGCCTACACCCCAATCGCCCCTAGCATAAGAGCCAAAACAGCCAATGCCTTTTATATCTTTTCTCTTTTGCGCCATCCTTTTTGCCCAAAGACGTACTGCCTGATCAACTGTTTGCAAATCAGGCCATTTGAGAACGCACGAACGCAATGATCTCACCGGCATAACGAATCGCCTCCTCGCTTTGAAGCGGTCCATAGTGTTCAAAAGGCGCTCCCCCTGGATGACTATCTGGATAGCAGGAATCTTTTGCTTGTTCTAAGTCTCTTATGGCCTGATTAAGCCAATCACGAGCACGGTTTGGCATCGCTTCTAATCCCTTCGATCCAAAGCCAATTGATCAATCGGCCTTTTGGCCTTTAGTTCGTAGTTCGACATTCGTAATTCGAAGTCATCCCTTAACCCTCACCCTCTTGCCATCTATTTCAAGCTTGCCTTCACAGTAGAGCTTAATTGCTTTGGGATAGATGATATGCTCGACCGCGTGGATGCGCTCGGCCAAAGTCTCTTCGGTATCATCTTCCTGGATGGGCACCGCCTCCTGCAGGATTATAGGGCCTTCATCATATATCTCGTTGGCAAAGTGGACGGTGACACCAGTGACTTTTACTCCATAGTTGAGGGCATCTCTGATGCCATGCGCTCCAGGAAAGGATGGCAGGAGTGCCGGATGGATATTCATGACACGGTTAGGGTAGGCATCGAGGATCTCCTTCCCAAGCAGGCGCATATAGCCGGCCATAACAACTAACTCAACACCATGTTCTTTAAGGATATCTAATATTGCCCGGTTGTAAGACGACTCATCGGCGTGTTCTTTTCGGGCGACATGGATTGCCGGTATACCGTGGTTCTTTGCTCTTACCAGGCCGTAGGCATCTGCCCGGCTGCTTACCACAACAACAACTTTCGCAGGAAGCTCCCCTGCCTCGCATTTGTCGATGATGGCCTCCAGGTTAGAACCGCTTCCCGATATTAAAACGCCGATTCTTACCGGCTTGCTAGACATATGCCACAACCCCCTTGCCGGCAACCGCCTTACCGATAACGTAAACCATCTCGCCCGCCTGGGTTAACAATTCGATCGCCCCATCTTCATATTTAGAATCGATCAAAATGACCATCCCGATTCCCATATTAAACGTCTGAAGCATCTCTTCCGTCTCAACTGCTCCTTCGCGCCGGATAAACTCAAAGACTGGCAAAACCGGCCAGGAGCCAAGCTTGATCTTAGCATCAACCGTCTTGGGTAATATTCTCGGGACGTTGTGCGTCAAGCCTCCGCCAGTAATGTGCGCAAGCCCCTTTATAGGATAGCTTTGCACAAGCTTAAGGATGCTTTTTACATAAATGCGGGTGGGCTTTAGATACTCTTCACCAAGAGATGTCCCGCCGTCCCAATAAGTTTTATCTAAAGATAGCCCGCCCACCTCAATGAGCTTTCTTGCTAATGAATAACCGTTTGAGTGCAGACCAGATGATGCAAGCCCAAGGATAACATCGCCTTCTGCAATATTCTCACCAGTTATGATGGCGCCCTTATCAACAACGCCAACCGCAAAACCGGCTAAATCGTATTCGCCGGGGGCGTAAAAGCTCGGCATCTCGGCGGTCTCCCCACCAAGAAGTGCACATCCTGCCTGCCGGCATCCTTCGGCAATTCCCTCGATCACATCAGCGGCTTTTTTTGGATCAAGCTCGCCGGTTGCAAAATAATCTAAGAAGAAAAGCGGCTCGGCCCCCTGGACTAAGATATCGTTTACACACATGGCGACAAGGTCGATGCCGACTGTGCTGTGTATATCCATCGCCTGGGCAATTTTTAGTTTAGTCCCCACACCATCGGTCCCGGATACTAGAACCGGCTCAGAAAAGCGGCTCTTGTCAAGCGCAAAAAGCCCGCCAAATCCGCCAATGTCGGTCAAAACACCCGGTGTAAAAGTCGAGCGCACGGATTTTTTGATAAGTTCTACAACCTGCTCGCCGGCCTCGATATCAACGCCAGCATCCTTGTAGGTAAGGGTTTTTTTTGCATCAGCCATTAGCTTTTGGCCTTCTCCTCTTCAAGCATTAGTTTAGTTATTTTTAAGTCTTCAGGTACTTCAATCGGGTAGCTGCCGTCAAAGCAAGCAAGGCAGAAGTTATCGCGCTTGGCTTTGGTTGACTTAACCAGTCCCCTGATGCTTAAGTAGCCGAGGCTGTCTGCCCCGATATATTCCCTTATTGCTTCTACCTTGTTATTGGCAGCAATAAGCTGCTCTTGTTCCGCGGTGTCAATCCCATAGAAACACGGCCACTTTACCGGCGGAGAGCTTATCCGCATATGCACTTCCCTTGCCCCCGCCTCTTTTAGTATCTCAATAATTTTCTTTGATGTGTTTCCGCGCACAATTGAATCATCTACTACGACTATTTTCTTGCCCTTAATTACTTCACATAAGGGATTGAGCTTTAGCCTGATTCCTGTCTGGCGGATAGTCTGCGTCGGCTGGATGAAAGTGCGCCCGATATAGCGGTTCTTAACCAGCCCTTCCCGATAAGGCAAACCAGATTTATGGGCGTAGCCGATAGCCGATGGCACTCCTGAGTCGGGAACACCGATAACAAGATCCGCCCCTTCGCAGGGCTGCTCTTTGGCAAGCTCTGCCCCCATAGCCTCGCGTGCACTGTAGAGAAGCCTATCGTATAACCTGGTATCCGGCCTTGCAAAATACACGAACTCAAATATACAAAGCGATGGTTTTGCAGGCTCTATAGCCTGCAAGCTAGTCAAGCCATCCTTATCGATAACTGCGATCTCGCCTGGATTTACGTCTCGCACGTAATCTGCACCAATAATATTTAAAGCGCAGCTTTCCGAAGCAACCGCATAAAAACCATTTAGTTTTCCTATTGCTAACGGGCGCACCCCGTAGGGGTCGCGCACCGCATATAGCTTGTTCTCAGTTAGAATCACAAGCGAGTAGGCACCCTTGAGTTGCTTCATCGTCGCCGCTATCGCATCTTCTACCTTCATACCTTTATCCGCGTAAGATGCAATAAGGGTAGCAATGACTTCGCTATCACTCGTTGAGCGAAAACGCAAGCCGTTCTTGCTCAAGGCATACCTGAGCTCCTGGGTATTGATTAAGTTTCCGTTATGGGCAAGCGCCAGGCTTCCACCTTCGAAAGTTTTATAAATCGGCTGGGCGTTTTCCCAGTGGATTGATGAGCCAGTCGTTGAGTAGCGGTTGTGCCCAATGGCAATATCTCCGTGAAGACTCGCTAAGTTTCGCTCGTTAAAGACCTGGGTTATAAGCCCCATGTCTTTGTATATGATAATGGATTTGTTGTCATCAACAACCGCAATGCCTGCGCTCTCCTGCCCTCTGTGCTGCAGGGCGTGCAAGCCAAAGTAGGTAAGCTTCGCCACATCCTCGCCCGGCGCAAAAATGCCGAAAACACCGCAGGCTTCCTCAGGTCTATCATCCTGATAGAGATTAAAATCAAGGTTCAAAAGACATACTCCTTAAGAGTTTGCTTACTTACTATTAACTTTACAGCTCTTTTTTCACATACTCAACCGCGTTCTTAAACAACACCAACCCGTCGCCCTCATCAGGAAGGTCCTCTCTTGTCCAGCGGGGATGTTGTGTGCGCAGGATGTGGTTTTCCGGATGGGGCATCATGCCAAAGACACGGCCCGTCTCATCGCATATACCGGCGGTGTGAATTACCGAGCCGTTTGGATTTATTGGGTACGGGCCAAACTGCCCATTCTCATCGACATACTGGACAACAATTTGGTTATTATCTTGAAGCCTCTTTAATACTTCGTCGTCTCTTGGGATGAATTTACCCTCGCCATGGCAAACTGGGACATAGACGAGCTTTTCTACCCCTCTTGTAAAGACGCATTTGGAATCGGGATTGGTTTTAAGATAAACCCAACGGTCCTCGAACTTTCCTGAATCGTTGTATGTAAGAGTTACATCCTGGCGCATGTAGTCTGCGTCAAAGCCCGGCAATATCCCAAGCTTGACCATCACCTGGAAACCATTACAGACGCCAAAGACAAGCTTGCCATCGGCAATGAACTGCAGAAGGTCATCTTTTAGCTTGTATTTAAGTTTATTAGCCAAAACTTTTCCAGAGGCTATATCGTCACCAAAGGAGAACCCACCGGGAAGCATGAGTATCTGGTAGTCCTTTAACTTCTTTCGGCCATCCACAATATCGTTTATGTGTACCCGCTCAGGCTCTGCACCGGCTAAGCGAAACGCAGCTTCTGCGTCCCCGTCCCGGTTGATGCCGGCGGCCAGCAAAACGAGCACCCTGGGTTTTTTGCTCAAATTTATCACCACCTAAGAGGCGCTTGCCAGGCCTCTTTAAGCTCGTCAATATTTAAATCTATCAGAACTGAACCATCTTTTGCCGAAACAGTAAACCTGCCATCCTCTGTTGCCTCGCCTACTGCAGCAAATATGCAGCCGGAAAGCGTATCTTCAAAAGCCCGTACTTTCTGGGGATTCACAGTTACCACAAAGCGGCTGTTTGACTCAGAGAAAAGAACTTTCCAGTCCGGCAGATCTTCTGCCGTTGGCACTTTGCCAAGGTCAATCCTCATGCCAAGACCCCCTGCAAAAGCGGTCTCGGCTGCAGCAACCGCGATTCCACCTTCTGAGCAGTCGTGGCACGAAGCTACAAGACCGTCTTTTATCGCTTTATGAAGCGCCCGGTAAAGCCTTAATGCCTCTTGCGCATTTACCTTTGGTACCTGATAACCTCTGGCACCGTTTATCATATAGTAATGCGATCCGCCAAGCTCATCATGGGTCATCCCAAGAACGTATACTATATCACCGGCAGCCTTTGTATCCATGGTAACCGCGCGCTCGACATCCGGGACTATGCCGATTGCCGAGATAAGAAGCGTCGGCGGTATGGCGATAGTTTTATTCTCAAGCCGATACTCATTGTGAAAGCTATCTTTTCCAGAGATAAACGGCGCGCCTAAACCCACCGCCGCATCATAGCAGCCCTTGGCTGCGCGAACAAGCTGGGCGAGCTTGTGGTCGCCATCCGGGTTTGCCTCGGAGTGAATCGGGTTTCCCCAGCAGAAGTTATCCAATATCGCAATTCTATCGGGGTCACCACCCACCGCAGTTATGTTTCGAATTGCCTCATCGATAGCCGAAGCCGCCATCCAGTAGGTATCGATCTCACCATATTTGGGGTTGATTCCGTTTGAGACCGCAATCCCGCGTATGGAATCAATCAGCGGGCGGATGACAGAAGCATCAGATGGTCCATCGTTTTTCACTCCAACGAGCGGCTTTACAACACTTGCACCTTGAACCTCATGGTCGTACTGGCGTATCACCCACTCTTTTGAGCAAACATTAAAGCTCCCTAAGATTTTCTTTAAGGCTTCGGCCATATCAACCGGAGCGATATCAGGCTCAGACTCCAGATCTGGCCGCCAGTTTGCAGTAAGCCTCAAGCCGGGAAGCCCCTCGTGGACAAATTCCATATCAAGATAAAGCACTGTTTTGCCATTATATTTTACGTGGACCTTGCCGGAGTCAGTAAAGGTGCCTATCACAGTCGCCTCAACGTCCCGCCTGTGGCAAAGATCTAAGAACTCGTCTATTTTTTCAGGCGGAACTGCGACCGTCATTCTCTCTTGCGACTCAGATACCCAAAGTTCCCAGGGCTGAAGTCCCGGGTACTTGGTCGGGGCTTTCTCGAGGTCAACCTCGCAGCCGCCAGAGAACTCGCTCATCTCACCGACTGAGGACGATAAGCCCCCTGCGCCATTATCTGTTATCGCGTTATAAAGACCCGCCTCCCTTGCTTCGCGCAGGGCATCTTGCATCTTGCGCTGGACAATTGGAGCCCCGATTTGCACCGCAGCAGATGAGGTCTCCTCATCAAGTGCGACGGATGAAAATGTAGCGCCGTGGATGCCGTCTTTTCCGATTCTTCCGCCCACCATAACTATCAGATCGCCGGGGTTAACTACTTTTACATGAGACGGCTTGCCGGCAATTTTCTTTTTCATGAGGCCACCCGTCCCGCAATAAACAAGGGGATTATAGACATAGGCCTCGTCAAATAAAATGGTTCCGTTTACGGTGGGGATGCCGATTTTGTTTCCGCCATCTTCGACTCCTTTTCGCACACCTCTAAAGATGCGCTTGGGGTGAAGCACAGAAGGCGGCAATTTGGCGTAATCAAAATCCGGCGGGCCAAAGCAGAAGACATCGGTGTTAAATATTAAATCTGCACCCAGGCCGGTGCCCATCGGGTCGCGGTTTACCCCAACGATACCGGTTACCGCACCGCCATAAGGGTCGAGCGCCGAGGGGTGGTTGTGCGTCTCGACCTTGAACACCATATTGTGCTCATCATCAAACTCGACCACGCCCGCGTTATCAATAAATACCGAGACCAGCCAGTCTTTTTTCTTGCCGATCTCCTCAGTTGCTTTTTTTATATACGTCTTAAAGAGGCTATCTATCTCCTCAGTTTGTCCGTCTTCGGTGTAGGTGATTTTTGCGTTAAATATCTTATGCTTGCAGTGCTCCGACCAGGTTTGCGCAAGCATCTCAAGCTCAACATCAGTTGGCTTTTGCCCAAGGCCCACCCTTTCACGCTCGGCTTTTACCCGCTCGTCTTTGAAGTAGTCGCGGATGAGTCGCATCTCCTCTAAGTTAAGGGATAGCACACCTTTGCGGCTTATCTCCATGAGCTCATCGTCCGGGACATCCAAATCAACTTCGGCTACCTGAACCTTAAAATCCTGGGTTTGTGCGAAAGTAGCAATTTGTTTTACAGTCGCCTGGATGTCGTCTCCTGACCTCCATATCTGGTATCTCTCAATAAGCGGGTTTGCAAGAAGGCCAAGGCAGATTTTCTCGGCTTCCTCTTGGGATATGTTGCCATTAAGCAGGTACAGCTTAGATGTATGAACAGACTCATTGCTTGCTAACTTTATACCGAGAAGGTCTTCAATTCCCTCAACGGTCGTTGACCCAACGTTGTCCGTAACACCGGGCTTAAAGCCGACTTCGATGGCAACCGCAAAGGGCCGGTCAAAGCTTTCGTTGATTCTGTATTCCTGAGTGATGGGGTCGGTCAGCAAATTGGATGCGACTCTTCTGACCTGTTCCTGAGTGATGCTTGCATTTATAGTGTAGATATCTATAGTCTGGACTGAATCTATATCGATTCTTAAGTCCTCAATAATTTGTTTTCTAATCGAATTTCCATGGGCATCGGTGATACCGGTCTTTAGCGCGACTTCGACCCGCCACATTTAGAAGTTGCCAACCTCCTTAGAGCTACCCTTAACTCTACTTAAGACTTCCCGGTAGGCCTCTTCAACCTTGCCCAAATCTCTTCTGAAGCGATCCTTGTCCATCTTCTCGCCGGTATCCTTATCCCAAAGCCGGCAGGTATCCGGTGATATCTCATCGCCGAGCACAAGCCGCCCGTCTTTTAAGCCAAACTCGAGCTTAAAATCAACTAGTATTAGCCCAAGCTCATCAAAGAATCGGCTCAAAACGTCGTTTACTTTTAGGCCTGTTTGCCTCATCTCCTCGACTTGCTCTTTGGTCGCCGCGCCCAGCTCCTCAATATGGTCATCGTTTATAAAGGGGTCACCTAAGTCGTCTCTTTTGTAATAAAACTCAACAATGGTTTTCTTGAGGGGTGTGCCCTCCTCATAGCCGATGCGCTTGGCAAGGCTTCCGGCTGCGATATTTCTTACAACCACCTCAACAGCAAGCATATCAAGCTTATCGGTGAGCATATTTCTATCATCCAGAAGCTCCTTGAAGTGGGTTCTTACTCCCTGGTTTTCAAGAAGCTGAAAAAGGGCTGCAGAGATTTGTGCGTTTACCGATCCTTTGCCCAATATCTGGCCCTTCTTCTTTCCATCAAATGCGGTAGCGTCATCCTTGAACTCGTGGATTATCGCTGCCGGGTCATCAGTAGAAAAGACTTTTTTTGCCTTTCCTTCGTGTATTTGCTCTAACTTTTGTACCACATGGCCTCCTCATGCTAGTGCTCAAGAAATATCTTCCATGCAACAATCATATTACCTGGAAGTCAATTCATTTACAAATTAATTTATCATTAATTAGCTGCCAGCGGCCGGCTATAAGCTATAAGCTATAAGCTATCAGCTATCAGCTATCAGCTAGTGAAAACAAGTAACGAGGGCAGTAGGGCTGCACTACGTTTTTATAAACCCTGGTCCCCGGACCCTAGTCATTCAGTTTCGCAAGGCGGTCGTAGATCACGCCAACATTTCGCAAGAAATAGCCTACGTCGAAGAGCTCATCAAGTTCCCTGTCGCTTAAGTAATGGGTTGCCTCTTCATCTGCTTTAAGGAGTTCTTTTAAGTCCCCCTCGCCCCGCCAGGTCGCCATGGCGTTTCGCTGCACAATCTCGTAGGCATGTTCCCGGGTAATTCCCTTCTCAACAAGAGCAAGAAGAACGCGTGAAGAAAAAACCAGACCTTTGGTTTTCTCAAGATTCGCTTTAATGTTTTCAGGATATATTATAAGGCCTTCCAACAGCCATTTGAGTTTGCCAAGCATATAATCAAGAAGAATAGTGCTATCAGGGATAATCACCCTCTCGACAGAGGAGTGGGAGATATCCCGCTCATGCCATAGGGCAACGTTTTCAAAAGCGGTCTGCGCATTGGACCTTATAATTCTTGCAAGCCCGGTAAGTCTTTCTGCAACGACCGGGTTTCTTTTATGCGGCATTGCAGAAGATCCCTTTTGGCCTTTAGCAAACGGCTCCTCAACTTCGCGTATCTCTGTCTTCTGCAACCCCCTAACCTCAACGGCGATCTTCTCGATGGTTGCTGCGCACACCGCTAGCGCCGCCATATACTCAGCATGCCGATCGCGCTGCAGCACCTGTGTTGAAATTGGTGCCGGCGTTAAACCCAATCTCTCGCAGACATACTCCTCTACCCAGGGATCGATGTTTGAATAAGTACCCACAGCCCCAGATAGCTTCCCAACCGAGATAACTGCTTTGGCGCGTTCAAGGCGGTTTAAGTTCCTGTGCATCTCAAAGGCCCAGTTAGCAAACTTTAAGCCAAAGCTCATCGGCTCAGCATGAATACCATGCGTGCGCCCAACAGCAACAATATCCCTGTATTCGAACGCCTTGGCCTTAAGGATATCCACAATCTCGCGCACATCCTCGATTATGATATCAATTGCTTCTTTCATCTGGACAGCAAGGCCAGTATCTACAACATCCGAGGAGGTCAAACCGTAGTGAACATAGCGGGATGCAGGTCCGACGTTTTCTGCAACATTCGTCAAGAAAGCGATAACATCATGGTGCACCTCGGACTCAATTGCCTCGATGCGGTCAACACTGAAGGACGCTTTTGCTTTTATCTCATCAAGCGCCTCTTGGGGAACTACTCCTAGTTTAACATGAGCCTCGGTGGCCAGGATCTCTATCTCAAGCCACTTGCTAAACCTGTTCTCAAGATCCCAGATTGCCCCCATGCGAGGCCGCGTGTACCTTTCAATCATCTACAAAGCCTTCTTTCGTAAAAATATATCTTGGAGTGTCTAAGTCAAGTCACTTAAGTTATCGGTTAATAGTTACTAGTTGATGGTTACTAGCTAGTATTTCTTAACTGCAGCACTGATAACTTAAGCATTAAAACAAAGACATTGACACTTTGGCACGTCTAGACTTTCTGACCTTTTTCTATTGCCCGCAATGCGATATCTTTTCTATAGTGCATATCCTTAAAGCTGATTTTATCTATCGCTGCGTAAGCCCTCTCTCTAGCTTGGGAGAAGTCCTTGCCGATAGCGCTTACGTTTAGGACACGCCCACCTGCAGTTACAATTTTGCTATCGACCTGCTTGGTCCCAGCATGAAATATAGTAACCCCCTCTGTATTAGCTGCCTCGGCAAGACCGGTTATCTCGAATCCGGTTGTATAATTACCCGGGTAGCCACCGGACGCCAAAACCACAGTAACACAAACATCGTCAGTCCATTTCAGGCTAACGCCTGAGATATCCCCTTCCGTGCAACCAAGCATTGGCTCGATAATATCACTTTCAAGTCTCGGCAGAATCGCCTGAGTCTCCGGGTCACCAAAGCGCACGTTAAACTCCAAAACTTTCGGCCCATCTTTAGTTATCATAAGACCGGCATATAGTACCCCGCGGTATTCAATCCCCTCTGCCGCAAGTCCTTTAACAGTTGGTTTCAAAATCGTATCGGCAATCTCATTAAAAAGAGCCGGGGTTACTATTGGAACCGGCGAGTATGAACCCATGCCGCCGGTGTTTAATCCCTGGTCGTCATCATAAGCCCTCTTGTAATCCTGTGCCGGAACCATGGGCAATACATTTTTGCCGTCGCTAAAAGCAAGCACGGAAAGCTCTGGGCCCTCCAGGCACTCCTCAATTAGTATTAGCTCTCCGGCAGAACCAAACTGTTTTTCTATTAGGCAACTTTTAACGGCAGCCTTTGCCTCATCTAGGCTCTTTGCTATAAAGACGCCTTTTCCGGCAGCTAACCCATCCGCTTTTATTACATATGGAGGATTTATTTTCTCGAGATAGGAAACTGCTTCCCCATAGTTATCAAAAAGATTGGCCGCCCCAGTTGGGACGCCGTACTTTTTCATAATCTCTTTGGCAAAACTTTTGCTTCCCTCAAGCCTTGCGGCCTCCGCACTGGGGCCAAATACTTTAAGCCTTTTTTTAGCGAAAACATCGGCGATGCCAGCAACCAGTGGGGCCTCTGGGCCAACCACAGTCAGACCGATCGCTTTATCCTGGGCAAAATCAGCCAGGGCTTCAAGGTCGGACTGATCAATATTTACGCATTGCGCCAGCTCGGCTATTCCCCCGTTTCCAGGGATGCAAAATATCTCTTTAACCTTGGGGCTTTGCTTTATCTTCCAAACCAGGGCATTTTCGCGCCCACCGCTGCCGACAACCAGTACTCTCAAAACTCCTCCATTTCAGGTGATTACAAACACTCTACTTAACCTTACAAACCCATATCTTATAACAAATAGGGCAATATCGCCAGAAACGGCAAAAATTGCCTCCACAATAATCAATTTTACGGGAAACCACTTTTAGCTGCAAGAAAAGGCCCGGTACGCGATTTTAAAACTAACCGCTTTAACTACTTTAGTAAGCTAGCTTCATAGTTGAAGTGCCGCTTAAGTAGCAGTAAAATGTTATTTAATATCAATGAAGCAGTATCAGGTAAAGCAATCGCCGTAGGATCAATGTTGAAAAAGATTCAGTTATTTAGCTATATATTAGCAATAGCGTTTGCAGCCAATCTATTATTTATGTTTTCGGTAGTATACGCCGAAACCGCAAACACCGCCGGAGTTTCTACAGCGCCGGAAGACGGTGACACTTCTGCTTCCTCTACAAAAGGCAATATACCTATTAGGCCAGTGATAAAGCAGGAGAAGCTTTCGACCGCAAAAACAATCACTGGGGCTACGGTAATTGTTGAAGCCGATAAGGTCAAAAATTCTCCGCGCCTGAAAAAGCGAAGGCCGTTCAACTTAAGGTTTGATATTAAACCTTACCTTGCCATAGCCGTACTCTTGTTTATTGCAGCCAAAACAGGTTACGCAAAGACCTCTCTTTCTCCCTTGAGAAGTAGAATTAGTTGGTAGCTAGCACATAACAGGGTATAAAGACACCACCAAGGCTGGCAATCTGCTAACCCCATTCTTACTCCTAGCTACTTCGCATTAAGAGAAACTCCTTTGAAGCAGAAGGTTGTAATTAAGCCATATCATGTAAGATAATCTAACCATAGGATAAGCCATCCTGCCGCTAAACCCCAGCCGTTTGGGGAATACATTAATTGTCCGTATATGCCGGTGCTTCTTCAAGCAAGCAGTGACGCACCACGAGACGGCGTTGGCAAAGTTCTAAAAATAACCGCTCGCAGCTTTTAAGGCTAAAGGCAACTTAGTAAATCCTGAACAAGGTTGGAAGACAATGAGGAGCAACCAGAAAATTGAGAATCCTTTAATATCGCTGGTTATCCCTGCATACAATGAAGGGTTAAGTTTAAGATCTAATCTTTTTGTAATCCGCGATTTTGCGGAAAAAAGCGGCGTTGATTACGAGGTAATTGTTGTTGATGACGGCTCAACTGACAGCACCTGGGATGTCTGTATGAATATCTCTAAAGAGTGGCCTAAAATGAGGGGATTAAGGCTTAGCCGCAATTTCGGGAAAGAAGCGGCTATCCTCTGCGGTCTTAAAGACACCCGAAGCGACGCCGTAATAATTATGGACAGCGACCTACAGCATCCCCCTGAGTTGATACCCAAGATGGTAAAGCTCTGGCTTGAAGGGGGATACCACATTGTCGAGGCGCATAAGAAAAGCCGCGGAAAAGAACTTTTTTTGCGAAGATGGTTTGCGCAAGGATTTTACTCACTGATGCGGTTTCTATCCGGCTTTGACCTTGCCGGAGCGGCGGATTATAAGCTTTTGAGCCGGGATGTAGTGGATGCCTATATCAACATGCCGGAGACAAACAGGTTCTTCAGAGGGCTTGTTGCCTGGCTTGGCTTTAGTAAGACGGCGATACCTTTTGATATACCGGCCAATGCTGTAAGGTCATCAAGATGGTCGCTTCGCAAGCTAATCAAGCTGTCCTTTAGTGCAATAACTGCATTTTCATACATTCCACTTCAGTTAATAACCGTCGTAGGATTTATAACCTTCCTGTTCAGCTTTGCACTTATCCTTCAGACGCTTTATATGAAGTTTTCAGGCCATGCCGTAGAGGGATTTACGACCGTTATCCTGGCTGTACTTTTTACCGGAAGCGTTACCATGCTCAGCCTCGGTATAATTGGAGCTTACCTAGCAAGGATTTACGAGGAGCTCAAAAGAAGGCCGAACTATGTTGTTATGGAAAGAGTCGGTGACGAATCAAGCCAAAAAAGCGCCGGCGCAAGAAGAACTCTCAGGTCTTTACGGTAAAAATTAAAATATTATTGCTTATAAAACTGGTGTAGTTCTTAAAAGTGCGCCCCAAGAGGCGCCACTAAAACTGAGCCCTTGGGAAAATATTTGGGTATTTATATCCAAAGTAAATAAAGGAGGGGCGATTATTTTTTACCAGCTAACCGTTAAGGGTAAAGATAAATTTGCGCAGTACATAACTTGGCTTGGGTTTGCTGCAATTTATGCCTTGCTTCTTTATTATTTCAAGCCAACATTAATTTTCACGGCGACTACGACAGCCGGAGGAGATACTGGCTCGCACCATTATATCGCCTACTATTTAATAAATCACCTTCTCCCCAAGGGTAAAATAACCGGGTGGTCCATGGGATGGTATGCTGGTTTCCCAATGCTTTATTTTTACTTCCCGCTCCCCTATCTTCTAATTGCGCTCCTTTCTATCGTCATCAAATACGAGGTAGCCTTCAAGATTGTTACCATCTTGGGAACTTTTCTTTTGCCGTTAACTACATACCTTGCCGCCAAGGCGCTTAAATTTAAATTTCCGTTTCCTATAATTGCAGCCGCTTTTTCTCTGCCATTTCTTTTCATGGAGAGCTATTCGATTTACGGCGGCAACATCCTAAGTACGCTTGCCGGTGAGTTTGGATACAGTCTGAGCTTTGCCCTTGCAATACTTTTCTTGGCGCTTCTTTACCGCGATATTGAGGAACAAAAATTCAGGATCTCAACCGGGGTCCTGCTTACGGCCGTAGCTCTTTCGCACATCATACCGTTGATCATGGTTGTTCTTTTCTCAACTTATTTCTTGGCCAGACGGCCGAATTTAAAATGCTTTGGCATATTAGCCGGCGTATTTGGGACCGGTCTTCTGCTCAGTGCTTTCTGGGGCATTCCGCTCGTTGCAAGAATAGGATATACCGCCCACATGAATTGGAACCAGCTCAAAGGCCTTGCCGAGGCTTTTCCTGCTCCGGTCAGACCCTTCCTGGTCCTGACTGCAATCGGCATCGCTGGGTCAATCATCAAAAGAGACAGGCGGATGAATTTCATATTATGGGCAACGGTAGTCACAGAGTCGCTTTTTTTCCTGCTACCCGACGGCCGGTTATGGAATGGCAGGATTGTGCCGTTCCTCTACTACTTCACATTTATCTGGGCGGGCTACGGGTTATGGGTCTTGCGCCAATTCTTGGCCCGAATTTTTTACGAGTACATGCTTCTGCCAAAGCGTTACGCCGAATATGTGATTGCCGCAGTTGCGGTCACCGCCGTCCTATACAATATATTTAGCTCAAGCCAGGTAGCAAGTACGTGGATTAAATGGAATTACTCTGGATATGAGGGAAAGGAAAACTGGTCGAGTTTTAAAGAGATAAATGACTATATTAAGAACCTTCCGCCTGGGCGTGTCATGTGGGAGCACTCGTCAAAAACTGATGCGCTTGGTACACCGCGCGCCTTTGAACTTCTCCCTTATTTTACAGGCCACCCCTCCATGGAGGGTCTGCTCGTTGAGGCCGCATTTTCCGCACCGTATCACTTTGTGAACCAGGACGAGCTATCAAAGCAGCCAAGCTGCGCAATCCAGGGTGTGAACTATCCCGGGCTCAACATCCCAAACGGGATCAGGCACCTTAAGCTATATAACGTGCGCTACTTTATTGCCGTCTCAAGCGAGGTAAAGGCCGGGCTAAAAAAAGAGCACGGCCTAAAACAGCTTAAAGTCTTTAAAGTCCCCAATACCGATCTTGAGTATGCGCTCTTTGAGCTTAAAACCGATGGATATGTCACTATCCCTAAAAACCAACCCCTTTTAGTCAAAACAGAAGACTGGAATAAAACAGCACTTGCCTGGTATGAGAGGCCCGAGCTCTTAGACACCCCGCTAATTGATGCAGGCAGGGTAAAGGGGCTTGAGAAAAAATTTGGGTACGCCGACCCAGGCCTTAAGCGATTAGAAAGCACCCCGCTTGAGACAAAAGGCTCAGTAACAGGCGTCAAAGTTACTGACGATGAGGTAAAGTTTTCGACAACTGCCATCGGCGTTCCGCATCTGGTCAAGGTATCCTACTTTCCCAATTGGAAGGCAAAGGGTGCCGATGGGCCGTATCTTGCCTCGCCCTCGCTGATGATAGTAATACCGAGGCAAAAGAACGTAACTCTCTACTTCGGAAACACGGCCGTTGAAACAGCAGGTAAATCCATGTCAATTGCAGGGTGGCTGCTGGTTGCCATATATGGGGCAGTGCTTTTCAGACGCAGGCTTAAACTAACAAGTGAGTCAAAAATATACGGAGCCCACCAAGGAGAAAAGGTAACGCCTGCAATAAAACAAAAGGAGGACAGCGCTTAAGTTGCCACTCTTTAGCCTAAGGAGCAATGAACCTAGAAAGTTAGCGGAATCTACAAAGCTTAATCCCGAACACGTAAAGTGGCTCGAGGAACAGATAGCTTTTCACGGTAGCGTGTTGCCAGAAAATTTCCTGGTTATCGACATGTGGAAGCATCCCGCATGCAGTGGTTTACTTGCCCTTGATCAAAAGGCATCTTTGGCCGTCCTGCTGATTGCTAGCCGCTCCCCCCACCCGAAGTGGATCGAAGATGCCGCCGATTTTGCCTGGCAGATGCGCTATGCAAGCTATGCTGACTTGGACGAGGCAACTAAGCAATATTTAGCAAGCCATGGGGTATCCGGCGTTGATTTATCTGAGCTACATCAGCAGCATTTCGCAATCAATAGGCCTCTAAAAAGATACCGATTTAACCAAAACCAGAGGGTCTTATTACTGGCCCCTGAGTTTTTGCAGGACGCTATTGAAAAAATCAGCTGGCGCAGGTTCGAGATAGATATCGAAGGATATATAGTAAAGTTTATAAAGAACGACTCAAGAGATGATTTCTTACACGTCGAGCCTGCTGGGTTTATGGAAACCGGAAAGATAGCCCTGCTTGCCTCAACTATTGCAAGCTACCCTTCTTCGATTACTAGAAGATGGATTAGGATTTAAGTTCAGGATTCATGGAGTGAGGGTAAGGAATGTGGGTATGCTCTTGATGACTTGAAGTACCAAGGTGCCAAAGCCGTAAATGGGCGAATTGGCACCTTGGTACTTCTAGGCTTATCTTAAAATCGTCTGCATCCTATTAGGTCCAACAGAGATCATTGCTATCGGCACTCCGGTCAGCTCTTCGATCCGGCCAATATAAGCACGAGCCTGTTTGGGCAGTTTCTCGTATGATGTTATGTCGCTTATATCAGTCATCCAGCCTTCCATCTCCTCATAAACGGGGGTACACTTATGAAACGTGCTCTGGTGACTTGGCATGTGCTCATAGACCACACCGTCGTGCTTATAACCAACCGCTATTCTTACCGTCTCAAACTGTGAGAGCACATCCAACTTTGTGAGCGCTATCTCGGTTAGCCCGTTTAGCCTTACCGCATATTTTAGAATAACCGCATCGAGCCAACCACAACGGCGCGCCCGCCCGGTTGTGGTACCAAACTCGCAGCCAACTGAGCGCATTGCCTCACCGATCTCATTGTCTTGCTCAGTCGGGAACGGCCCAGAGCCCACCCGTGTCGTGTATGCTTTAACAATACCGATAATTCTCTTAATCTTCGTCGGGCTAATTCCTGCTCCAACACAGGCGCCGCCGGCAATCGGTGATGAAGATGTGACAAACGGGTATGTCCCGTGATCGATATCGAGCATGGTGCCTTGGGCACCTTCTAGAAGAACGTTTTTGCCGTCATCGAGCGCCCTGTTAATTACAAAACTTGTATCACCAATCATGCCCTTTAATCTGTCAGCGTAGAGAGTGTACTCATCGACAACTTGGTCAAGATCAACCGGGTCCATACCGTAGATCTTGGTTAAAACCTGGTTCTTAAATTCAAGCGCCACGCCAAGCTTCTCGCGAAATATCTTCATGTCTTGCAAATCCTGCATACGAAGCCCGACCCTTGAGGCTTTATCTGTATAGCATGGGCCGATACCTAAACCGGTTGTCCCAATCTTTGATTTGCCAAGTTTGACTTCAGCCGCCTGATCCAGCAACCTATGGTACGGCATAATAAGATGTGCGTTCGAGCTTATAACAAGGTTGGGTTCGGAGATGCCTATTGCCTTTACCTGGTCCAGCTCTTCTATCAATGCTTTCGGGTCAATAACAAGCCCGTTTGCGATAACCGAAGTAATATGCGGGCGCAGTATGCCTGATGGCAGGAGATGCAGTTTTAACTCGTGGCCCTCAGCAATAACTGTGTGGCCCGCATTATGCCCGCCCTGGTAGCGGACAATCATGTCCATATCGTTTGCAAGCCAGTCGGTTACTTTTCCTTTGCCTTCGTCCCCCCACTGCGTCCCTATAATAACTGTTGCAGGCATCATTTCCTCCTAGATATCAACTCAAGTATAGCCCGTGCGGCGACAATACCGCTTGCCGAAGATTGCATAAGCCCTCTGGTTACTCCGGCACCATCACCTATAGCATACAGGTTTTTGATCTCAGTCTCTAATGCCGGTGTGAGTTTAAGCCTTGATGAGTAGAACTTAACCTCAACACCGTATAAAAGCGTATTTCTGGAGTTTACTCCCGGGGCAAGCTTATCCAGTGCCGAGAGCATCTCCTTAATATCTGCGATATAGCGGTACGGCAGCACAAAGCTCAAATCCCCCGGTGTAGCCTCAGCATATGTCGGCACTGTTGTGCCCCTTGCAATCCGTTCAGGAGTTGAGCGGCGCCCATCCATCAAGTCGCCGAGTCTTTGTACAATTACTCCACCTCCTAAGAGGTTTGCAAGCCGTGCGATGTACTTTCCGTATGCTATCGGCTCCTTGAATGGCTCGGTAAAAGTAGTGCTGACCAGAAGTGCGAAGTTAGTGTTATCCGTCTTCTTCTCGGCATAGCTATGCCCATTTACTGTTGCTATCCCATCGGTTGATTCCGATGCGACAACGCCGTACGGGCAGACACAAAAAGTCCTTACCTTATCCTGAAACGACTTTGTTGTATAGATGAGCTTGGGTTCGTAAAGTTCTTTGGTCAGCGGCTCCATAACAACTGCCGGTACCTCAACACGCACACCAATATCGACTGCGTTGTTAACGGGGACAAGTCCCAGCCTTCTTGCCTCAGTATTGAGCCAATCGGCCCCCTCTCGTCCCGGGGCGACGATGATATAATCCGCCGTTATTTCTTCGCCGCTAGCAGTCAGAACACCGGCAGCACGACCGTTTTTTACGAGAATGTTGGCAACTTTTACGCCTGTTCTGATGTCGATATGTGGCGTAAGCCGCTCTTTCATCGCTTTTAGGATATCGTTGCTGCGATCCGTACCCAGGTGGCGCACCTTCTGAGGTATAAGCCTCATTTCCGCAAGTGCCGCTTTACGCTGCAGATGGCTTATCTTCTTCTCGTCTACCCCATGCACCACGTCGGTTGCTCCGAATTCCCGATAGACGCTATCGACGTATTCTATAAGGTTAGCCAGTTCACTAACGCCAACATAATCGGCAAGCCAGCCGCCGATTTCGGTCGATAGAGTTAGCTTGCCGTCACTGAATGCACCCGCCCCTCCCCAGCCAGAAGTGATTCGGCAGGGCTTACAGTGGGCACATTTGCCGGTGGTTCTCTCAAAGCATTTTCTTTTTTCAATATCCGGCCCCTTCTCCAGAATAATCGCTTTTAGCTTGCCCTTCTTAATAAGCTCAAGGGCGGCAAAAATACCGGCGGGACCGCTTCCCACAATGATGACATCGTAATCTGCCATCGAAAATCACCTTTTGCGCACAAAAAAACTCAAACAGAAGGCTTCGGAGGCTCCCTTAAACCCTGCCGTCCATCTGAGCCAATGCGCTTTAATAATAATTTATCAATACTTTATCAACAATTTGCCTGCACAAGTACCGTGCAGGCGCTCAACCAATCAAACTATAAAGCTTACGTGCTATAAAGCACGCGTGCCTTTGTGAAATTTCTGCGATTTCCGCCTGAAAACGCAAACCAAGTGCGTATTTAGCATAGCCAAACGGCCTGCTAAAGTCAAGAAAAGCCCAGTCTAATACTAACTAAGAAATCTTTTGAGTTCGGTGATTATCCGTTCTCAATTTCCAGTGCTTATAAAATACTAAGCAAACGGGAATAATGGGAGCGATGCCAAAAGTCGACTTTAGCGTGGATAACTTAAATAAATGCCTTTGCCCATCCTGCCCTGTAGAGGGGTCAAGCGACTGCGCAAATGAAAGGATGGAAAAAGAGCAAGTGCCGAAAGATACGTCTCAGATATCTAACCCAAAATTACTGGTTAGATTATACTGTTCAATCGGAGCAACTGACTGCGGTGGCTTTGACGGGCTTCTTCCGTGTGTTTGTCCAAGTTGTCCGGTTTGGGACGGCTGTGAACTAACATCGCGTTACTACTGCTTACGCGGGGATGCCGATGAGGTTGATATGGTTTAAGTGCCGAAATCTTGATGTGCCGAAGCACTAAGGTCTTTTACAGGCTACGGAATAGATTTTTGACATCTTGGAGTACTGGCATCTCTGGCATAATTTGGGGTTAAATGAAATTTGATGTACTGTCGTGGAAAAACCATTGGGACAAAGCGACAAGAGAGGTAATTGAAAAGCGCATTGCCACTGTGCCACAGCAAAACTTCTTTGGCGAGGACGAGCTATCTATTGTCGCAAAGATCATCGAGGCAATAATTCCCGGCGTCCATGAGAACATACCAATAAAAGAGATATTGGGCCGCGAATTACAGAACAGCGGAAAAAAAGGCGTGCGGCTGATCGAGCTTCCCTGGAAGCCCGAGATGTATAAAAAGGGTCTCTCCTTCCTAGAGAAAGAAGCAGAGGCTGAATTTGGCAAAAGCATCACTGAGTTGACTTTTGATGAAACAACCAGGCTGCTTGAAAGTTTATCTCAAGGAGAGACAAAAGCAGATGTCTGGGAGTTTCCGGCAGAGCTGTTCTTTCAAACACTGGTGGCAGACATCACGGCGATTTACGCCTCCTTCCCTCACGCCTGGAACGAGATGGAGTTTGCTGGCCCAGCTTACCCCTACGGTTATTATCAGCTGGGTTGCGATGAGAGGATGAAGTACGAGCCCGAGCTCGGAGAGAAAAACAATGGATGGGAAATTTGATATTTTAATTATCGGAACCGGCGCGGCGGGCTCGGTGCTTGCTGGACAACTTGCCGAGGCCGGGCTATCCGTCATCTGCCTTGACGCCGGTCCCTATTGGGACCCTAAAAAAGATTGGGTCTCCGATGAGTGGGAGATGCGAAAGCTCTTTTGGGACTGGCCGCGAGTCAACGCATCGGCTGGCGAGAACCGAATCGGCATCGGTACGTCAACTTCGGGCAAGGCAGTAGGCGGCGGCACCATCCACTATACTATGATGGCGCTTCGCCTGCATCCATCTGATTTTAAGACAAAAAGTTTGGACGGCGTCGGAGTGGATTGGCCTATAACTTACGACGACCTCGCCCCCTATTATGACTTTATCGAGCGTGAACTGCCTGTAGCCGGACCTGAGGATTGGCCTTGGGAAGGCAAAGGAAATTACCCCCAGCCCGAGCACCAAACCGACTGCCAGGCAGATAAATTTATTGAAGGCTGTGAAAAGCTTGGCATCAGGTCAGCAGTATGCCCGCTGGCGATGGTGACCGCATACTATAAAGACCCATGGGGTTTTAAGAGAGAGCCCTGCACTAACCGAGGTTTTTGCCACGAGGGATGCAAACCAAATGCCAAGTCGCACGCGCTGCTTAACTTTATCCCAAAGGCTAAGAAATACAATGCCGAGATAGTCCCCAACGCCTACGTGACTAAAATCCTTACCGACAAAAACGGCAAAGTAAGCGGCGCTGAGTTTGTTAGAAATGGTGCCACTCAGTGCATCAATGCGAAAATAGTAATCCTCTCTGCCTTTGCAATAGAGACGCCGAGGCTTCTTTTTGTGTCAAAAAACATCGACTTTCCGGACGGGCTTGCCAACTCATCAGGTGTAGTCGGCAGGTATTTGATGGTTCACTCTGACCATCTCGTCTACGCAAAGTTTCCCAAGCCAGTTCGCATGTACCGCAACCCGCCAACAACTGTTATCACTCAAGACTTTTATGAAACCGACCCAAAGAACAGTTACAAGCGAGGTTTTTCCATCGGCCCTTACTCAGGCCGGCCAATTGATTTCGTTAATCTTGCAGTCAACTCAAGACGCGACCTCTGGGGCAAAAGACTGCTTGACTTCATGAAAGACTATAACTATTACATGAGAAACGGAATTATCGGCGAAGTCTTACCCAACAAAGAAAACCGAATCGAGCTATCCGATGAGATTGGCGAGTTCGGTATGCCTATCCCGATTATCTATTTTAAATACGGCGATAACGATAGAAAGCTGATCGAGCGTGGCCTTAAAATATCTAAGGATATTATGAAGGCTGCCGGTGCGATCGAAACCTTCCCTGCCCCGGCATCAGCTCACCTTATGGGAACCTGCCGCATGGGAGGCGATCCAAAGACATCCGTTGTCAATTCATACGGGCAGTCGCATGACATCCCAAATTTGTTTATTGCCGGCACACCAATCTTTGTGACCTCAGGCGCAGCCAACCCGACCCTGACAGCCCAGGCACTGGCAGTAAGAGCGGCAGAATATATCGTTAAGCAGATGAAGGAGGGCGATGGTCTTTGAACATTATTTCGGGCCCTGGGAGAAGTTTTGTCCTTCCTTCATCTGCCTGACCAGCTCATCTTTTGCTGAGTTGTCCGGAAACACATAACTGACCCCTTTTAGCATTCCCGTTTTGCCGGGCACTGTTGCCATTTGCAAGTCTAGCTGAGGGTCGGTAAAGTTTTTGCCCAGTGCAATTATTTTAGCTATATCCATATTAGTCCTGGTATACGACGCGCCGATTGAAGCGAGTCTCGGGATATCCGTATATGAGTTTAACGTCTGCTTCATGACCTCACGTATGAACTGCTGTTGATGCTTTATGCGGGTAAAGTCACCATCCGGATAACTGCGCACACGAAGAAGCCCCAGGATCTCTTTGCCATCTCTTTTAAGATTGCCAAACCTCACCTTTGACCCGCTTAACTTATCTACCCACACATTAGAGCCAGAAGATACCGTTTGATTTTTGCCATTGATCCAGCTTGAGTCGACGTTAAAATAAATTCCTCCCACGGCATCGACCATCTCGCTAAAACCCTGAAAATCGACTTGGAAATAGTAATTTATCGGTAAACCGGTAAAGTCTTCAACTGTTTTTATAAGCAGCGGAGCCCCACCAAAAGCAAATGAATGGTTAATTTTATCAAGACCATGCCCCTCGATCGCAACCCGGGAATCCCTGGGAATAGACAGCAGGTGCATCCTTTTGCTTTCGGTATCGACCCTAAGAACCATAATAGTGTCGGCACGGGAAACTGACCAATCAGGCCGCCTATCTGTACCGACCAAAAGGACATAAAAAGGAGCGTTATCTGTCGGCTTTTTTATTACCTTACCTACCGCTTTTACCTCTTTTGGGGGCAGCTTCATCTTTTTCTCGAGATTTGCCATAAACATATAAGAAGCAACTGCAACGGCAACAGCCGCAATAACCAGTACGAGAGCCGCTATCCTAAAAATCTTCAACAGCAATTGTTTTTTATCCACCAGCAGAAAACCTCCATACACATTATACCACTAGCAAAATTGCTTGTGACAATAGCGGCAAATGGATCGGCAAGCATTAACAGTAGCAGCAAATGGACAGCGGCATGCTCTTATATGTTTATGCTTATACCCCAAGCTAGCAGAATGCTTTCACATGTTTACGCTTTTTGCCTCATTAGGCATCATTTCACCTGCTCAAAGCACTGCCCGGTGCCTGTCACCTGATCTATATAACACCACCCTTTTCAAGCACACTTTGAAAAGTGATTTTCTTACCCGCAAATGATTATTACAGAGCGTGGACAATTTCACGGTTTCAATCCCGTTTCCGGTATAAGTGATTTTCTTACTTCTTATAATGAGCGGAGGGCACTCTAGTGGAGACGCGTTTCAATCCCGTTTCCGGTATAAGTGATTTTCTTACAGTCTTTCTCGACTGCTGTCTGCAGTTCCGAGCTTACCATCGCAAATCCGCCGTCACCGGTGAAACACACGACCGGCTTGTTCGGTTCAACCAACTTCGCCGCAATGGCTCCCGGCAAACCAAAGCCCATGGTCCCCAGTCCATTGGACACGAAATATGTCTTTGGAGAGTACGCACTCCACAACTGACCCAGGAGGACCTTGTGCGATCCCGTATCCGTGACAACCAGCGTATCCTCCGGCAAAACCTCCCGTGCTGCGCGGACCACGCGAGATGGCAGGATTCCCGGCAGCTGTGCCACAAGGTCGGACTCTAACTCCACTCGAAAGCGTCGCACGTCTTCCTCACGCCATTTCGGGCCTGGAACGGGATGCTTCGCCAATCCTTCCAGCAAACCGCAAACATTAGACATGACCTCAACCTCTGCACCGTAAGCACAATCCATATCTGGTACCAAATCCACATGAATCACAGGCACGTCAATCGTCCACGCCCCGATGAGTTCCACAGGGTCAAAACATATCGCGACAATCAGGTCGCACTCATTGAGGAATTGCCGGATCCGCTTGGCACCCGCCATGTCTATGACACCGCACCAGTACGGGTGTCTCTCGTCCAATACCCCTTTCGCCTTGACGCTCGTCACCACTGGGATGCCCCAGGCCTCCACAAATGATCTCAACGCGTTGGACGCATGGTTCCGAATGGTACCCGGTCCCACCAATGCCACGGGACGCCGGCTCTCGTTCAAGCGGAGAATCAATTCATCCGGCTGTTCCACAGTCCCGTAGATTACCGTTTGTGCCAGCTTGTCATATCTTTCCGGTAACGGATTGACCGGTTTTTTCGGTTGATCGCTGGGAAGATCCAGGTGAACCGGTCCCGGTCTTTCTGCCTTCGCAATTCTGACGGCCTTCCGGATATCAAATGCACCACTCTCTGCCGTCAAGGTCGTACTCCATTTCGTGACATGTTCAAATAAGCTGACCTGAGGCAACCTCTGATGCACACTCCGGCTCTCCCGCAAGGAAGGGCGACCCGTAATCGCAATCATCGGCGACCTGTC
The DNA here is from genome assembly GCA_023511485.1 of Bacillota bacterium. Taxonomy (NCBI): domain Bacteria; kingdom Bacillati; phylum Bacillota; species Bacillota bacterium. The sequence goes on from JAIMBH010000027.1 coordinate 28,933, forward strand.
GAGATAGGCATGCGATACCCCGTTCACGAGGTTCGTGGCCCCGGGTCCCAGGGTGGCGAGTACGACACCAGGAGCATCGCTCAGGTCACCCGTCATGGCCGCCATGTACGCCGCCGACCACTCTGCTCTCGTCAGAACAAAATCTACCCCTTGCTTGTGTGCTTCTTCCATGACATCCAATGTGGCTCCACCCGGATAGCCAAAAATCCGTTTCACACCTGTGTTTTTCAAAACCGTCACCATATGCTCGGCCAGTGTTGTCAATGACTCCATCTCCTCTGCAAGTTGTAACTTACCTTCGCACCTTTCTAAGCGCTATCCAAAATTTCGTGGACGAGGCGCTGCAATCACAAATGGAAGAAAGGTCACTGCATTGCGATTAGACGTCGCCACATTGCGGTTAATCGAGTTGGACGTCTCCTTCTGCCAAACGAAACGCTCTCAGCACGTCCCTGTACGACGGAAGCTCGTCTGGCATGGAAGCCGCTTGCTCTCTCATCTGCGCACCCCACTCCAATCGTTGTGCCACGCCACGAGTGACCCAAGCTTCCGCGCCGAGCTCCTCAACGGTCCGAATCGCTTCTTGAGCTTCATGTGCACGGCGCCGGCCGTGAACCCAGTGCCTTCTCAACAGATAATCGCCCATGCCGGAAAGACTCATGCTGCCAAACGACGCGTCCAGGGATGCTAATACTTGTTCCGCTACCCCTGCCCTGTCTGCGGCGACCAGTGCCTCCAGAAACAGAGCCTCAAGCCCTTTGACGATCACGCTGCGGCACATCTTCAGCACTGCCGAGGCACCAACCGGGCCCTGGATCACCTGAATGTTCATGTGATAAGGGGACAATCGTTCATGCAGACGGGCTGCACCCGGGCCATCCGCAACCATGGGAACCTTATGCCGGAGCGGAGGAACCGCGGACATTACCGCCACACTGGCATACTCCACCTCAGGCGCCACATTTTCCAGCATCTCGTAAATCTCACGCTTGGTTCGCGGTGAACAAGAATTGAGATCCGCGTAGACCGTCCCTGGCCGCAGGTACGGAGCGATGTCTTGCGCCACGTTGAGCGCCACAGATGCCGTTACCATGGACAATATGACGTCTGCCTGACGTGCAAGTTCTTCCTTGCTCGTCACCAAATGGGCATGAATCGCCTCCGCGCGTGACTGTACGATGGGTGTGTCGGCGACGTCATATGCGACGATGTCCGCCACGCCCTCCTGCTTAAGCCCCGCCGCGATCGCAGACGCCGCTTCTCCAAAGCCAATGAATCCGATGCGCACCCCTCATTCCTCCCATTCGCCGTAACGGACATATTGCACACCGAGTGCCTTCAACTTTTCGCGGAGACCATAGATGTCTAATCCCAGCTCTCCCGCTGCCAGCCGTGCCCGTGTCTCCTCTTCTCGCGTCGCGCGCGCCTCCGCCTGAGCCAACACCTTTGGAATCGCCCGCCGGGGTACACACACGACGCCATCGCCATCAGCGACAATCACGTCTCCCGGTCGTACCAGTGTCCCGCCGCACACCACCGGTACGTTTACAGAACCAACTGTCTCTTTCACCGTCCCACTCGCCGAAACAGAGCGCGACCAGACAGGGAACTGCATCGCGGTGAGCGTATCCACGTCCCGCACCCCAGCATCCATCACCAGTCCAACCACTCCATGAGCCCGGGCGGAAGTAGCCAACAGCTCTCCGAACATGCCGTCCATTGATGGGGCAGCGGTCGCCACGACCAGCACATCGCCAGGCTGACAAACCTCAATGGCGGCATGGACCATCAGGTTGTCGCCGGGATGACACAGCACCGTCACCGCCGTGCCTGCTGCACGTGCAGTCGGGTAGATGGGGCGGAGATAAGGTTGCATGAGACCGGATCGACCCATCGCTTCATGCAAAGTGGCAACCCCGTAGGTACCCAGCCGCTCTACATCCGACATTTCGGGCCGCGGTACATCGGTTACAATCACGCGCCGCGTCATACGAACTCACCCCCGACCGTTGGATACACGCGCTGGTACGCCTCGGCATACACGATTGCCTGGCCGGAGTTACGTCCGGCCTGCACGCCGCGGCGCTTCGCAACATCGGTGTAGTAGGCCCACAGGTGCTCTTGGGCGGCCATGCACTCCATTGCCTGACGCTTTTTCTCAAACACTGACGTGATGTCGAGCAACAGGTCGATCCGGAATCCGCACTGTTCCGGTTGATGCGGCTCATACAGAAAGACCTGCGGAGCCCCAATCACGGGATACTGCGACGGATATCCGTGCGCCTGCGCGAGAATGCGGGTCTCCAGCACCAGCTGCGTTGTCCGCGGATGGTCCGCGTTGTACGGGTCCTGCAGGGAATGCGTCAAGATCACGTCCGGCCGATGAATCCGGAACTCCTGCACCAGGGCATCCCTCAATTCGCGGGTGACCTCGAGCGGATAGTCCCCCGCATCCAGAAACCGCACCTCTGCTCCAAGAATGGCAGCAGCTTGTTCTGATTCTGAGCGACGGATCGCCTTGATCTCTTCGAGTGTCTTCCCATCCTTCCACAGCCGCGCTGACTCCCCTCGCTCGCCGAAGGACAAGCACAACACGCGGACATTCCAGCCACGTTCCGCGTACAGCGCGATGGCTCCGCCCGCCCGCCACACGAAATCCGCCGCGTGCGCACTGACGACCATCAGCGTTCCAGGATGTTTCATGTCATCGTCGCCCCCCTTGCTCGTTTACTCACACCTCGACGAGTTGCGCCGGGTTGTCAACCATCATCCGCCGCACGCCCTCCCGCGGGAATCCGGCCTCAATCAGCCGGGACGCAAAGTCGGCCAGCCCCTCAACTACAGGGGGATTGGTCTTCTGGCCGAGATCGGACGAAAGCAGAGTCCTGTCCGGTCCGACCGCCCGAACGGCAGCAAACAGCGTTTCCCATGAGCATTTTCCCGTGTAGAAGGTGGTATAGCAGTGCTCTATGTAGGCACCCATTTCGGCAAGCCGTACCTGGTCGTCGACAGAGAGTCCTTCGGACGGGAATAAGGCGTGCGTCACCACCACTCGCCGGACACCCGCTTCGCGCGCGGCGGCGACGACGGCGTAAATCTCATGGCGGGCCAAGTGTCCCGTAGCGAGGACCATATCATACTCCGCGACAATCTCCAGGCAGGTACGGACTTCGGACCGCAACTGTCCTGTCTCGTCCAGGGCGGACAGCGGCGGCGGCGCGAATCCTTTGCCACGGATTTCACTTTGAATCTTCGCCCAGAATGGTTGATGCCGCTCACCGCGTTGCGCCTGTCGATCCGGACTTTCGTTTGCAGCATCCACAGTGGGCAGCCACACCACACGCGCACCTGCCCGCCCCGCGACGTCCACCACAACCGGGTTGAAACCACCACAGGTGTGGTTCAGTGCCACGGCACCGATCACGTGGACACCGGGCACCGCTGCGGACACCACTTTGGCCCGTTCCACTGTTGGAAAGTAGTGTGACTTGAGCACGAATCCCTTCCATCCTAAGGCCACAAATTCACGGGCGAGAGAAAGATCGTCCGTCCTGCGCGCAATCAGGTCGGGCTCGATGTGCAAGTGGGTGTCATAGGCTCCGGCCAGAAGACGGACAATGTCTTCATCTCGTACATGATTCAACGTGTTCACCTCAGTTCTTCCATGTTCGATGAATTGGTCAACTTTTTTGTCAACAATTTGGTCCAAAATATGCGATGTGTTTAGAGTCTCACGTGCGTGCTGCGCAACACATCATGAACACGAGAAAGATGAATCTTCATCGCCGCCTCTGCGGAATCCGGGTCACGCGCCGCAATGGCACTCACGATTGTCGCATGTTCAGCGAGGGATTGGTCCGGCCGAGCGGGCGCCAGAATCGTTCGGTACTGAAAACGAACGGATTGAGAGTTTAACATGTCCAGAAGTCGCGTTGCCGTTTGATGACGTGACATTTCGGCAATTGCTCGGTGCAACGAGGCATTCCCTTCAGAATATCCGATGAGATCGCCGCGCTGTCGCTTGTCGCGCATAACCCCTAAGATGGTTTGCAACCGAAACACCTCTTCGTCGGTGCCTCTCTCAGCAGCATGCCGGACGATCAGACATTCCAGAGCCATCCGTACCTCAAGGATTTCGCTCGCCTCTTCAAGAGTCACCATTCGTACTCTTGCACCGCGGTAACGCTCACGTTCAACCAACCCCTCCTGTTCCAAACGGGCAAGCACGGTTCGAATGGTTGACCGACTCGCTCGGAATCTTCGGACCAGTTCCATTTCGATGAGTCGCTCATTGGGCATCAAAGCGCCTTCTACAATGGCACGCCGCAACTTTTGGTAACACTCATGTTCCGTCAGCCAATGCTCATCTGTTGACATCGAATCAACCGTCCTTGCTACGAAAAGGAGATATCTGAGTTCTTCTTCGTGATAGATTGTGATC
>JAIMBH010000028.1 GCA_023511485.1 Bacillota bacterium
GCAATGGCACATATTCTTGACAAAGAGCCATCACTTCCACTACGAGAATGTTCATCTTAAAAACAGCCAGGGGCCAGCCCTAGTTCTTATACCTTTGATATTATTCGCAATCGTATACGCGCTTATTTACCCACATGCTCTGTTCTACCTAAGAAGAAAAATCCACGGAGACGAAGTGGATAAATAAGCGCCGTTAAAGGAGTCAAGACTTGAGGAAAGAGGGTCAAGTCTTGGGTTTTGGCATCTCTAAAGCTTTGTAAGCTTTTATCAATTATTTTTTATCTCTTAAGTCAGAGACGGATAAGATATTTTCGTCAATTTCATCCAGGGTAGGCCAGTTTAAAAAGCACTTCTTCTGTTTTTTCAATTAGCACATAAGCGCAAATATGCCAGCTACTTCATTGTACCTCATTGTATCAAGGATCAGGCAAGGTTCAAGACTTGGCCCCCTTAACCTTAACTATGCCACCGGTAGAATTTGAGAATCAACTAATGCTGAATTGCGCCTTATCTAACAGTCCGGCCTCAGGGGGTGCAGTCCAAGGTCTATTTTTGCCGGGTTTGGCAGAACACACTTTTTCATAGATGTCACCACATATTAAGGCTCGTATTTTTTCCCGCCAAGAAGAAACGAATACGGGTAGTCAATAAAGTTATCTACTAAACCGTTGCGCACTGGATTTTCAAGAATAAAAGCTGCAGTGCTTACTATCTGATCCATAGGAAGAGTTTGCTCCCTGTAATCAGGTTGCCATACAGGACCTTTCCTCCCACCCTTAGCAAGGACATACTCAAATCTAAATCTTAACAAGTTAACAAAATGAGCTACCATAACGTTTCCCGGCTGGCAAAGGATATGTGCGTGATCCGGCATTATGCAGAATGCAAAAAGCTCATACTCATGAAGAGCGGTTGTTTCAAAAATCAGATAGGCTAGGTTATTGCAGTTGTTTGCTTTACTAAAAAGAGCTTCCTTGTGATAAGCCGTAATAACTACATGGTATATGAGCGGTAATGTATTTACATTATCTCGATCTCCATCTTGCTTTGTCAACAGCCGCATGCTCTCCATGAGATATTACAATAAATTAATCGTATGATGTGCACAATCCCCTTTAGGGATATTTTTAAAAATTTTTCTTAAGTTTTTGCCCTGACTTTCACACCCTTTGAGAAACTAAAGCAAACACTATCCTTTAGCCGGGATAAAGCAAACTGAAGACAGGGCGGGGGTGTCTTGTTGCGGAAGTTAGGAGGATTTGGTACTCCAAGCAATTTCACAATCGCACACTTTTTTGGTAACACTACTCTAAAACAGCAGGTAGCTAGATTGTCCGGTGCCTGTCACCTCATAATGCTTGGTATAGGTTCGCTTTGGGGATTTATAGAGGGCATTCTGATTCTTGTTGGGACTATCAACAAAGATGCGAGCAGCGTGCCTTTGAAGGACTAATCAATTCTAGATTTGCTTAGTATTCGATTTTGGCCAGGGCTATGTGCCCCGGCCATCTTTAGTTAGCTCTGCTATTGATTAACGCTAATGTGCTTAAGCACAACTAGTTGACAACCTCATGCTTAACCGCTAACTTAGTTATTATTAAGTCGTTATCTATTATGATGTCGTTGAGAAGGGTATATTATTTTTAGCAGTAGCTATAGGAGAGACCCATGAATGAAGATATCCTATATCCTAAAATATGTGGCAACAAAGCATGATTTGGAAAGCTTCGTAACAAGGGATGAATTTAGACAGTCACACAACGAGCTTCTCACACGTATGGACGAAATGACTACGATTCTAAAGCGGCTCGACCAAGAACGAGTTTTTACATTTGAGTATGTAAAAAGGCTTGAGATGGAAGTTGAGAGAAATCGTAAGGATATCGATCATATTAAAGATGTTTTAAAGATTAGTTGATTCTTAGACATAGAGCTAAGGATAAGTTGCCCCCACCCATTTATAAACCGTTATAAACCGCCTAACCGGTATGGCCGAGCATTTACTTTTGGCTCCAGCTGAAAGTGTGCAGTTTAAGTGTTGATACAACCCCTGCATGAGCCGAGGGCCAAAGAAGACCTGAGGATGAAGAGATACGGTCAGAAGGGTCTTCGCTAACGAGGTCGATATCAGGAACGCCCCCAATACCCAGTGGCTACTCTCGGCCAATGCTTTAGATACTGCCTTTAAGCTTCGATGCTTCTTGCCTTGCCGTCTCCGCTTTCTCAAGCATCCCAGCTTTTTTGTATGCGACCTCAAGTCCTTTAAGGGCTACAAACTTATCGGCATCACTCTCAGAAAGCAAGTATGCCCGCTCAAGATGGCTTATGGCAAGCCTGTAATCATTTTTATAGAAAAGGGCAAGCTGGCCTACGTTTAACTCCATCTCGGCCGAGTCTGGGTTAGCATTAAGTCCCTCTAGAGCAAACTCCCATCCCTCATCCGGCCTTTTAACTTTGTAAAGCAGATAGCTTCCCACGTAGTAGGCATCAACTATATGTGGGTCGAGCCAGGTGGTTAATCGATATAGAGGAATTAGCTCATCTTCTTTTTCGTTAAGCGCTCCATAATAGTTATCATGTAGGCGGTCGACTTTGAGCCAGATATAGGCCGCAGCGACTGACCTTAACCCGCCGAGAAGCTTTAGCGTAGTTGATGCGGTGGACTTAACGTGTGTCATCTCTAGTTCCATCTTGCCTCGCTCAGCATCGATTCCTACTTGAAGAAATATTGAAACAAATAAAAGAAGAGCGATGGTAATAGCAACTGTGATTTTCTTTACACCATAATTGGGTGTTAAGATGGTTGCTCTCACTAGAGCTCCTTTCTGCTAAGGGCTAGAGAGGCTACAGCGAGAAAGACTGCCGAGAAGATGGCAGAGTAAAGAAGCGACTCAACCATAAAACTTGTCTTTATAGTGATTCCTCGGGCGGCTGGCTCGCTTACGTTGAAGTTCTCAAGCGAGGGCAGCAGATACTTGAGCGCAAGCGCGATAGTCTTTGCCGCACCACTGCTTTCCATAGCACCCGCTAAGGCATCGTTTTTTACGTGACCCACAAAATAAAATAGGATGCATGCAAAGACGTTGACGACAGGCGAGACAAAGGTCGACATCAAAAGCGCAAACGCCGATAGAATCGCCGCTTCAAGCCCCATCATGACTACACCCTGGAAAATCCCCAAGGAGAGCTTCCCAAAGTAGATATATACAAATCCGGCTATCGCAGTGCCCATAAGAATTGCGCAAGCTACAATAACGGCGAGTATACCTAAATATTTACCTACTAAGAAATCGGCTCTTCTTACCGGCTTGGAGAAGACGTTATAAATCGTGCGCCTATCGATCTCGCCGGGCACCTGGTTTACCGATACCGCAATTGCGATGATGGCGATTGCAAGATAGGCAATACCAAGGGCAATATCGGAGAAGAGCTGCATGCGAAGCCCGACTCTAAAAGTGGGGATCATCGGCTCAATTGCAAACAAAAGAAACGCAAATAGAACCGTTACATAGATTATCTTTTGTCTTACGGCCTCTCTTATTACATTTATGGCAATCGCACTAATCTTCATTTGGGATACCCCCGATAAGCTCGACAAAAAGTTGCTCAAGGGTTTTAGTTACTCTTCGCACATCCTTGATGTGACCGCCTGCCAGGCGAATACTATCGATCAACCCATCGAGTTCGTCTTCTTTAACCATAAAACTCTGTGCACCCTTGCGCCCCCCGGCTCTGATAACTGATTTTGCCGTCCGCCAGGTTTTAGGCAATGTATAAGCGGTTACTGTATACATATTTTCCTCATTGAGCAGGTCCTCGATTTTGCCGCGGGCGATAACTGTACCCTTATTCATAATCGCAACCTCGTGGCAGATGTTTTCTACCTCTGAGAGATAATGAGAGCTAAGAAGAATCGATTTTCCCTCGGCGTTTAACGCTAGAAGAAGCCGCCTCATCTCGACCTGTCCGATCGGGTCAAGGCCAGATGCCGGCTCATCGACAATTAGAAGGTCGGGATTATTGATAAGTGCCTGGGCGATGCCAAATCTTTGAAGCATACCTTTTGAGAATTTGGAGAGGGGTAGCTTTGCCGCATCGGCAAGTCCAACCGTCTCTAAAAGGCTACCGACCCGCTCAGCTCGCTCAGTTTTTCTAATTCCAAAAAGCTTTGCATAAAAATGAAGCGCGGCTTCAGCACTCAGGTGAGGGTAGAAGTAGGGCTGCTCAGGCAAAAACCCGATTCGCTCGCGTGCCTTTGCGCTCATCGGCTCACCGAAGATACGCACCTGGCCAGAATCGGGCCTTAAAAAACCAAGAGCCATCTTAATTGTTGTGGTTTTTCCAGCCCCATTTGGCCCAAGCAGGCCAAATACCTTGCCAGACGGCACGCTTAAGCTTACATCAACAACTGCCCTGCGCTTGAGCATGCGCCATCCAATCTTATAAGTCTTTGACAAATTCTCTAGCTCAAGTGCCTTATCCATAGCTTCAACCCATCTATATTGTCTGGTAAATGGAATAATTACTGACTTTACTATCCTGCCGCAGATTTCTTCTGCTGCTTCTATATATAAAACGGCAAAAAGTGGGTGGGGCTAAAGGGGGAGGGTTTCTAATTACGTTTTCGAGCAGCTAAAGCAAAAGAATAGAAATATTTATTTAAATCATCAAGCGATGTGTTATATTCACCATCGCTAAATACAGTACTACAAAATACTTCTCTTACTCGTATTATTTCTTTTAATCGGTTCCTCCAACGCGGATCTTCTATTGTTAAATCGATAAGATCCAATGCCCTGTTTATTGCGTTTTCAAATCGCTGTTGGTTTGTCTCCTGAAACTTAAGGGCACGGTTTACCTCACTGCCAATATTGCCCATCTGCTCAGCCAGCGAAAGAGTTTGCCATCTTCCTTTCGCTGAATCAACATGAATAGGGTTACTCATATATAACCAGCCTATTTACTATACCAATAATTCTTTCTCTTATTCTGGGGTCCTCAACATCTCTTGAGCGATTGTTTTGTGATGGCCTTATATTAATAAAGGAATCAAACTCAATCAATTCTTCCTTATCTACCTCAGGATATAAGTTAACTCCCCATAAATTACTTTGTTCGGAGCCCTGTTCTAAAAGAACAGCTTCTTCATCTGCGTGAAGTTCACCGCCAATAGCCATAATTTCCTTATCTATATCAACAACCGCTTTTACTAAATCACCGAACTGATTTCTAGCAATCTCCACTAACTCTTTTAATGCTATAGGCTCTTTTATGATTCTTACGTCCAACCGACACCTCGAAGAACAAATATTTTGCTAAGTTCTTATTTTAGCATATAACTTATAAGGAGATAGTTAATACAGGGATTTTGCAGTTCAATGCTCTTAGCGCTTGACAGATAGCATTCTTTATAGGTCTGGAGGTGCCGATGTCTGATATGTAGGTCTAGAATGTGGGCATTGTGCTGCCCTCTGCAGCACTGCAGTACCGTTAACTGCAGCACTAATTAATCAATTAATCACACGATAATCAAAAATCATAAATCGACAATCCCTAGCTCGTCGTTCGAAGTTCAAAGTTCGAAGTTGTTTCGGTGGGGAAGGGTCGGTTCTTCTCATCGACGAAGATAACTTTGGGCTGCCAGCCGGCAAGCTCTTCTTGGTCTGCTACAGCGTAGGAGAGGATAATTACTTTCTCACCCGGATTCATCAGTTTTGCTGCGGCACCGTTCAGGCAGATGACGCCAGAGCCGCGCTTACCGTAGATGGCGTAAGTCTCCAGGCGAACGCCGCTATCGACGTTTACGACCTGCACTTTTTCGTTTTCCAGTATATCGGCAAGCTCCATGAGCTCGGCGTCAATCGTGATACTTCCGATATAGTCCACGTTCGCCTCGGTAATTATTGCCCTGTGGATCTTGCTCTTAAGCATAAACCGCTGCATAAACATTCACCCGTTCACAATTTAAAACAATTCACCAGATTTTTCAAGTTCGCCCGGATGGATGATAGTGTTATCGATCAAACGAGCTTTACCGACCTTTGCAGCAATTGCTACGAGGGTAGGTTCCCTTATTTCATCCACTGGAGCCAGGTTCTCAGGATCGCATATTTCCAGGTACTCGAGCTTAACCTGTCTCTCCGCATTGATTAGATCCCGCAAAGCCTTAGCGAGTCTTGCGGGGTCTCTCTCGCCGCCATTTACTATATCATGTGCAAGCTTCAGCGCTTTCGATAGGATGAGCGCGGCATCCCGCTCCCTGGGCGCAAGGTACACATTTCTAGAGGACATCGCCAGGCCATCCTCATCGCGAACTGTCGGGATGCCAACGATCTCGACATCCATATTAAGGTCGTGGACCATCCTCTTGATGACAGCAAGCTGCTGCCAATCCTTCTCACCAAAGAGCGCAACATCGGGGGAGACGATGTTAAACAACTTGGCGACAACTGTCGCGACTCCTCTAAAATGCCCAGGCCGGCTTCTACCGCATAATACGTCTGTGATGCCGCCGGCTACCTCGACATAAGTCGCGTACCCATCGGGGTACATCTCAGCAACCGTTGGCACAAACAATATATCCACGCCGGCGCCCTTAGCCAGCAGCCTGTCTCTTTCAAGGTCCCTTGGGTATTCGTCTAGGTCCTCGCCTGGGCTGAACTGGGTTGGGTTTATGAAGATGCTTACTACAACGATGTCGGCTAACTTTTTGGCCTCTCGCATGAGGGTTAAGTGTCCCTCATGGAAATAGCCCATCGTGGGGACGAACCCAATTGCCATGCCCCTTGAACGTTTGTCCTCCAGAATTTTGCGCAACTTACTGATAGTGTTTATTTCCAACATTGATTTTTTAAATCCTCCGGGTCATGTCATGATGTGCTAATGTTCTAAGGCACCAAAGATTTATATTCTTCTAACATTGGCACTTTATCATTTCAAGACATCGGCATATTATCTTACTCCTCCAGATCCCGACCGATTTCATCCATGAGTTGCCGCAGGGCTTCTTTATCCATCTGGTAGGAGTGCTCGTTGGCAGGGAAGACGTCTGTTTTCACGTCATTTATGTAGCTTTTTACCGCCTCGTTAATGATGGTTTTAAGATTTGAATATTGCTTTACAAACTTAGGGACAAATTTATCAAACATGCCGAGCATGTCTTGTGTAACTAGTACTTGTCCATCACAAGCTGGCCCGGCACCAATGCCGATGGTTGGGATAGTTAGGCTTGCAGTTACCATCTCAGCCAGCTCCACTGGAATTTTCTCAAGGACGATGGCAAATGCGCCGGCCTCTTCAAGGGCAATAGCATCTTCAAGCAGTTTTTTTGCTTCGCCGATCTCTTTTGCCTGCAGGCCGTATCCGCCAAACTGGTGAACTGATTGTGGGGTTAGGCCGAGGTGGCCCATAACCGGGATGCCTATACCGGTCATTTTCTTGACCAGGGGGGCGACGTGCATGCCTCCTTCGATTTTTACGCCGTGCGCTCCGGTCAGTTTCATTATGCTGCCGGCGTTTTCTATGGCCTTTTCATCTGAGACTTGATAAGACATAAACGGCATATCAGCTACTACCATCGCGTGCTTTGCCCCGCGGACTACTGCCCTGGTATGGTGCATGATATCCTCGACCGTGACCGGCAGGGTATTCTCGTAGCCCAGGATGACGTTGCCTAGGGAATCGCCAACAAGAAGGATATCGATTCCTGCATCATCAAGTATCCTGGCAAATGTATAATCATAAGCAGTCAGCATAGTTATTTTTTGCCGGTTTGCCTTCATCTCCTTTAACGTTTGAACGGTAACTTTATTCACACGCTACCTCCCAATTATTGATTATCTAACATCTCGATGATCCTGGTTGCTTCTTCCTCTGATATAGTGCCCTTCTTCAGGGCAATATCAACTGTCAGCCGCCCCAAAGATTTGTATATATCTATAATATCACTATCCAGGTTTTTTAGCGCCTCTAAGTGCTGTTTTACTGTTTTGGTATCGCCGCGGGCAATTGGGCCGGTTAGCGCATCTACTGTACCGACCTCCTCAATATTAGAGATCGTTCCCTTGATAAGGGGAAGCATAGCTTTAAGAGCGTCCCTTTCGCGTATGCCAGACATCTCGAACAATCTCTGGGCAAGATTAAATAGCGTAACCAGGTAATTTGATGCAATGCTAGCTGCCGTATGGTAAAGTGTTTTATTCATATCCATAACCGCTACAGCCTTGCCACCCAAATCATCAACCAGCGACTTTGTAATTTCTTCTGCCAAACCCTCGGCTGTAACGCCAAAATAAGAGCCAGGAATCTTTTCAATTGCAAGCTCGATGCTTGCGAAAGATTGGATTGGGTGGATACTTGCTATTCTTGCCCCGGCGGATTTAGCCTTTGCAAGAAGATCAAGCGATCCGGCACCGCTCATGTGAATTACAGTATGGTGAGGCAGAATTGCGCCTTCTTGCACTAGGCTGTCGCAAACCGGCTTGATTTGTGCGTCTTTGGTAGTAATCAAGATAATATCTACGTCTTCTGTTGCATAGGCTGCATTTTTGGTTAAGATTGTGCCGGCTAAAAACGGAGCAGCTTTCTTTAGCGAGGTGTCGGTTCTTGCGACTGCGGTAACTACCTTGTGTCCCTTCTTTGAGAGTAGATAGCCGACAGCAACTCCTACTTTTCCGGCGCCAATAATTGTTATCTTGAATTTTTTATTCTCCATGAAACACCTAAAATAGCTTTCTGGCCGCCTAAGGTGCAGCTTTTTATCTATTTTAATGGCCAGCCGCTATTTTAAGCAAACTGCACAGAAGCTGCCTGCTTGCTCGGAGATTTTTACGGTTTTAAAACCGGCCTGAGTAAAAAGGTCAGAAAAGCTATCCCGGTTGAAATAGTATTTGGGCATGTCTTCTGCTGAGAAGCCGCGCATATTTGGGCTTATTACACCTAGGCAATATAAAAGGAATAAGAATGCCCGGTCACGGATATTTTTTCCACTGTCTGGTTCGATGACTACCGCCCGTCCACCTGGTTTTAGCACCCGATAAAGTTCACCCGCGGCTTTTTTTCTATCCGGAACGGCCTCGATGGCTCCCGCACAGACAAGCTTGTTGAAATGGTGATTGTCAAAAGGAAGATTCTCAAGATCACCCTCTACGAAGCTGATCTGGCCATTGAGCCCGGCTTCATCGGCATTTTTTTTAGCGATATCTAAGAATTTGGGAGAGAGATCGACACCATAGACTTTTGCATTGTTTGTCCTCTGGGCGATTGTAATTGCGTAAATACCCGGGCCAGTTCCAGCATCCAGAACCACATCGCCGTCTTGGGGATCAAGTGCGTCCAGCACAAAGGATGCAAAAACATTACCTGAGTGGTATGTAAATTTTCTGAAGAAAGAGTAAATCGGAGCCATTGCGTTATAACAGTTGATAGTTCGCTCTTTATCTATCGGCATTTTTCACCTCTGCACTAATACATGAAGATTTACGCGAAACTTGTCATAAGCGTTGGAGTATTTACCCGTTCTTAAACTATGCCAATCAAATTGCATGGTGCAGAGAGATGTGAGCCAGAGGCATACAGAGGCATAAGTTCTTTAGTGCTGCTTTAGTCAAGCCTGGATGTTATAAAAATCTGTGCCAAATAAAAAGACCCTAGGATTTGCAGTATTATTAAGATGTTATAAGATTAAGATGATATAAGCGCGCTCATCGGTATCTCGAGTCCATGCAACTCAAGCAGCTCTTTATCTAACAATATTTCACAGGTTGGGCCATCGGCTACTATTCTGCCACCAGATAGTATTACCGAGCGCTCGCATAAGCGCCAGGCAAAATCTAAGTCATGTGTTGCAATAATCATTGTGTACCTGAGATTCGCAAGGAGCGACTCGAGCCGCCTGCGTGCCCTGGGGTCGAGGTTGCTTGTTGGCTCATCCAAAACCAGTATTTTGGGGTTCATTGAAAGGACGGTTGCAAGAGCAATTCGTTTCTTTTCACCGAAGCTTAAATGGTGTGCGGATTTGTTTGATGCCCAGAGCATATCGACCATCTCTAACGCGCCTCTTACTCTTTTGATAACCTCAGCCTGACTCAACCCCTGATTGATAGGGCCAAAGGAAACATCGTCAAAGACAGTTGTCATAAAAAGCTGGTCGTCGGGGTCTTGAAATACAAGACCCACCAACGAGCGTATCTGACTTAAGCTCTTTTTATTCGATTCGATTCCATCTAACTTGAGCACCCCATTACCAAGCAGCGAGCCATTTAGATGCATAAGGAAAGTCGACTTTCCCGCGCCATTTGGCCCAAGAAGCGCAACCCTCTCGCCGTGATGGATTGTAAGATCAATGCCGTTTAGAGCAACAGTGCCGTCTGGGTACTTATAGGTTAATTTCTTTGCCTCGATTGCCATTTTTTTCAAAAATTAAAACCTCCAGATTAGAATAATTGCAAGAAGACCGGATGATATAAATGCAAAGGCCGCGTCGTTTAAGGTTAAAGCGGGCGTATCCAGCGTATTTATCGTACCGGTGTACCCTCTAGAAGACATTGCAATGTGTATCCTCTCGGCGCGTTCGTAAGAGCGGATGAAAAGACCCCCGATCATCTGCCCTATGATTCGCATATTCTGCAATCTGCTGCTTCTGCCTAAAGTACGAGCGTCTCTTGCCCTAATCATTCGCTTTACCTCATCGGTAAGTATCCACATGAAACGGTAGAGAAAAGAAAGGAGCATGGTTATGATGCGAGGGACCCTTAGCATTTCCAAACCCTTAATAAATTTCGGGAACGGGGTTGTTGAGTAGAGCAGTACGGCAACCAGGGCTGACAGCCACGATTTGATAAGCGCGTTGAAAAACAGGTACAGTCCTCCGTGCGATATCGGGTACTGGGCAAATCCCAGATGGTAGGCATCCGGGTGCGGTCTATTTGGCATAAACACAAGGAGTATTCCCGCAAACACAACAAATGGCACGATTGTTAAAGAGCGCTTAATGCCAAAGGATATCGGAATTTTTGAAACGGCATACAGGCATCCAATAACCATCAGGAAGAGCCCAAATCGTAGTATCTCAGATGCTGGCGTCAAAACAATCGCAAGAATAAGTGCAATAAAGACCACCGTTTTGGTTCTGGCATCAAGCCTGTGTATTACCGATTCTGCATAGGAATAGATCTCAAAAGAATAGGTGTGCGAGTGCTGGTGCCCATTTTTTTCTCCATCAGTTTTATACTGGCGCTTATTAGCTGGTGGGTGGTAATGTATATGCCGGTGAATAACGTTGCCATGAGCATGCTCATGGGCGTGAAGTCCTCCACTGTGCAGGTGTTCTGCTGTATCCGTACTTTTCTGCAATGAGATTCCATCTGATAGGTCCTTACTGCTGCGTCGGTATCTGAGCGCCAGGGCGGTACTTATACCAACCAGGATGCTGGTCAATACCCCTACTAAGCCAGCAAGCGATTTGCTATTAAGAAACTTATAGTTGGAGATAGCTGCCCTGAAAATACGCACTTCGTTATGACCGAATCCAACATCCTGAGCGACCCTTTCCAGGCCGTCGGGTAGGGAAGACGCAACGGGGGACAAGAATACAGCAAGAAATACTGCAATTGCGGCTAGTACAAAAATTGCTCTCCAATCTAATTCGGGGCGGCTATTAGCAAGGTATGGTCTTATGCTGAATAACTGCCCGACAGTTACTAAGGTAATCAGACCTTCACCTGCACCGATCAAGACATGCCATCCGACCATAAGCGATGCGGTGATTAGAAAAGGTGCGGTACCTGATACCGCAAGTTCAACTGTTGTAACTAGCGCAGTTGCAATGGTTGAGGCGAATCCTGCAATAAATACCGCAACTGGAGTGTTTATCCGTCTTAAGAGTCGGTAGACCCCATATGCTGCTAAAGGAGCAGTTATCCCCATACTTAAAATATTTGCACCAAGCGCTGTAACCCCGCCGTCACCAAATAAAAATGCCTGAACTGTTAAGACGGAGGTCATAATAAGCATTGCTTTCCATGGCCCGAGCAAGATTGCAGTGAGCGCACCACCGATGAAGTGCCCTGAAGTGCCGCCTGCGACGGGGAAGTTTACCATCTGGGCTGCAAATACGAATGCGGCTAAGACACCCATGAGGGGTAAGTCTTTTTCTTCTGTGTCCTTGTTTACTTTTCTTATTCCATAACCGATGGTAACCGATGAAGCTACCGCTGCTGTTACCCATGTTTTAGTGTCTAAGAAGCCGTCTGGAATGTGCATGGTTACTCCTGAACCGTAAAAACTACATTCTTAGACACTTCGGTGTCTGGTTAGAAAGTAATGTATGGGCTAAAGCCCTGAGCTACTGGCATTGCAAGCTCAAGAAATGTGAATGTGATCGTGGTTATGTACTTCTTCGAAAGCTTGCTCAAGCAAAGTCACGGCTTCAGCTGCTTTTTCTGCCGCTTTAGTAAGCTTTTCCGATAGGTGGTCTTGGTGCACTGTCTTAGCAAGTTTTGACCACTGTTCGATTCCATTTTTCAATAGCTTGGATTGTTCTGTTAACTGGTGAATCGCCAGCTTATAATCAGCTGTGCTAAATCCCACTTCGCACATAAAAACCTCCGTCAGTTACGGTAAATCGGCAAATAGATTCATGGTAAACTGGAACCTCTTATCCGACCCACCAATTCGCCGTTTTTAAAACAACAAAACCACGAAATGCTTGCGAAGTTCGCTTCGCCAGACCTTCGTGGTCATAATTAGTAGATATTCGCTTAACACCATATTATAGCATACAAACTTTATGCTATCAAAGGCAGAAATTGAAAATCAAAACCGATAACCGATAATTCCTCGGCTGCTACTCTTTGGGTGTGAGAACTACCATGTGCTCGAGAAGTTTTAATTCCTTAAATTCGGCCTTTATTTGCCTTTGCTCACCGAAAAGGTCGACAAGTAGAAGCTTATCTCCCTGAGGTGTGATCGAGATCACATCCTTCATTAGGACTTCTTGCTCGCCATCTTTTTCTATAAATACGTTGGTTTCACACATTTTCTTTTACCTCCACTGCGTGGCTTGATTTTTTATCTCTGATTGCCGCCTTTACCAGCTTAATAGTTTCATCCATAAGGTGGGGAAGGGGCAAATCGCTTGTTCCAACAAGATCAATGTGCTTACCTAGCGGCAGCAGTATCTTTCTTGCCTTTGCAAGGGAGAGATGCTCGGCCATTGCCGGGGTCAGCTCTCCCAAAAAAGAGTTCGGGATCATGATGGAAACGGGCCCGACGATTATATCAACGTCGGGAACCGTTACCCTGAATGCGTTCTCGCCGCTTGCACCAAGATTTGCCCCAGCCTTCATCATATTGGTTGCGGCTATTGCATTTGTCCCCAGCGCAATTATCTCAATTTTCTCAGGCAGGCTCTCTCTCAGGCGCGCTATGATCTGCTGGCCGATACTTCCACCTGCACCATCTACAACCAAAATCTTCATGCTATTAGCCAAGCCATTCTGATAGCTCAGCGACAAACCTCTCTTTTGGCATTGCGCCAACAAATCTCTTTTTAACCTCACCGCCGACAAATACAGCGAACGTTGGGATGCTCATCACCTGATATTGGCCTGCAAGACGCTGGTTATCATCGACATTTAGTTTAGCGAATTTCATCTTATCCGAGTACGTAGCAGCCAGCTCCTCAACAACCGGGGCAACTATTCTGCACGGACCGCACCAGGCAGCCCAAAAATCAACCAGGACGGGTTTATCCGATTTTACAATTTCTGCATCCCAAGAACCCTCGTTAACCTCGATAACGTTGCCTGCCATAGCCCTATACTCCCTCCTAATGCTGACTCTCGATATATTTTTCAGCGGATACCGCGGCTAGAGCGCCTTCTCCGGCTGCGGTTACCACTTGTTTCAGCGGGTTATTTCGGACATCACCGGCAGCAAAAACACCGGGTACCGATGTCATAAGATTATTATCGGCAACAATGTAGCCTTTTTCATCAAGTTCTATTTTACCTTTAAAAATTTCGGTATTGGGAAGGTTGCCGATAAAGACAAATATGCCATCTACTGGAACCTCTGTTGTCTCACCGGTCTTGACATTTTTTATCGTTGCGCCGGATACCATGCCATCGCCAGATACTCCTGCAATAACTGAATCGAGTATAAAATCTATTTTTTCGTTCTTACGCGCTCTCTCCTGCAGGATTTTGTCCGCTCTTAACTCGTCTCTTCTATGGACGATCGTTACCTTGCTGGCAAAGCGGGTGAGATAGATTGCTTCTTCAACAGCGGAGTTACCGCCGCCAAGCACCATTACGTTTTTATCCCTAAAAAATGGGCCATCGCAGGTTGCGCAATAAGATATTCCGCGACCGGTAAACTCGGCCGCACCAGGCACATCAAGTTTGGTCGGGCGTACGCCTGTTGTGATAATTATCGCTTTGGCCTCGTACTCGCCGTCGGTTGTTATGACTTTCTTTACTGGTCTGCTGAAATCGACCGAGGTTACCTCGGCATAACCGATCTCAACACCAAATCTTTCAGCTTGCTCTCGCATCTTATCAGTTAGCTCAAAGCCAGATATTCCGTTCGGAAATCCAGGGAAGTTTTCTATCTCGTCGGTAAGCGTTGCCTGCCCGCCAATGCCCTCCTTTTCAAAGAGCTTTACTTTTAAAAGCGAGCGAGCCACATATATGCCCGCTGTCAACCCAGCTGGTCCTCCTCCAATAATTATCACATCATACTCGTTAGCCAATCTTCCTTACCTGCCTTTCTTACTGATTCTTGGAGTGCCCTTTGATTTGGGCATCAAGCTGTCTTATTGCCGCTTGAGCCTGAAGTGAGAACTTACTTTCGGGAGGTGCCGTATCAACGACCTTTGCAAAGTAATCTCTTGCTTTTTGCGGGTCGTTGTTCTCCTGGTAGATAACTCCCAGGTTAAAATACGCCTGATAGAAATTCGGGTCTTTTTCTATGACAGTATTAAGTTCTCTTATTGCGATATCGCTTGCGCCCAAATTATAGTAAGCTACCGCCATATCAGTCCGCACGCTATGGCGACTTGGGTCGATATCTAACGCTTTTTTATAATTATCTATCGCTTTTTGATAGATCTTCTGATCTTGCTTTACGCCGGCCAGGTCAAAATAGATGTTGCCAAGCCCAACCAGTGCATCGATATCTTTTGGATTTTTCTTGAGGATGGCCTCATAGGTATCTTTCTGCATATTCAGCGTATTGACGTCGTTTTGGTATGCCTGGAACTGCCTTTGAAGCTCCGGCGGCGCATCTGGCGGGATGCCTGACGGTTTTCCGCTGAAATAGTTTGGATTTTGCATAAAGAAGACTACAAGCGCAATGGCGGCGACTGCGGCGACGGTTGACCAAATGGTTTTTTTATTGGCCTTTACCTTAAATAAAGCCCTCTTAATGCCGCTATATGCGAATTCCTCGCCTGGATGCTCTACCTTAATATCCAGTGTTTGAGCTTTCAGGAGCATGTTGAGGTCGTTTGTGACTATAGTAACCTCACGGCCATTGCTCTCTTTTTTAATCTGGTAGACGATTGAGAGAATACGGTCGTCAGAGTTCTTGCTGGTAAACATCTCAGGCGCGCCTTTTGCTGGGTCAAAACTAATGACCCGTAAGACGGAATTCTTGCCGAATTGAATCCCATCAGTTAACTTGCCATTTTCTGAGAGTTCAAATAATATTCTTGATATCTCCCGGCTGCGGTAACGGAGCTCCCGGTCCGCCCTTGATGTTTTGACCTTATCGAGCTCGCCAAGGACGATATCGGGTATAACGACATCGGCGTTTGGGAACGCGTAAACCGCTCTTGGATTATAGAGCAGAACGTTCGTATCTAATACATATATCGGTCGCTTTTTATTTATCTTCGACATAGTAACTGTATTATAAACTTTTCAGCTAGTAACTGATAGTCATTTAGTAAAAACTCATAACGCCAGGATACAGGCTTGGGTGCAAGATACTGGCTTAAATAGCCCAAATATTGTATATTTGTGCTTACAAATTATACCCCAGGGGGGTATTATCTGTAAAACTAAATTTTTCTTCATCTTTAAGAGAAGAGCCTGGTTGTCCGATAAAGGTTAAAGTTAGCCTGGTTGAGTTTCACAGATAAACCTGGCTAAATAGAGTTAGGACTATCCAAGGACTATCTATAAAATACAAAAGGAGATCACATGTACGAGCCAGATAGAGAAGAACTTATAATACCAGACGAAATACCGTTGATTCCGCTTAGGGATATAATTATCTTTCCAAATCTAGTGGTTCCGCTGTTTGTTGGCAGAGATAAATCAATAGCAGGTCTTGAAGCCTCTATGAAAGAAGACCACATAGTGGCGCTGGTTACTCAGAAGCAGGCTGAGCTGCAAGACCCAGATGTGAAAGATCTATATAAGATCGGCACTGCCGCGGTTATCATGCAAGAATTGAAAATACCAGACGGGACTGCAAAAGCTCTTGTTGAGGGGCTATCTCGCATCGAAATTATCGAATTTACTCAGACAGAGCCTTTCTTCAAGGTAAGGATAAAGGTTTTGCCGGAACAGGAAGATAAGGATGTTGAGGTAGAGGCGCTTATGCGTAACCTCGTCCTGCAGTTTGAGCGTGCGGCAAGCCTGGGCAAGCCTATTCCGCAGGAAGTTCTTCTTGCAACTGCAAATATTGAGGAGCCGGGAAGGCTTGCTGACTTCATTGCTTTCCACCTTAATCTAAAGATTGATGAGAAGCAGCAGATTATCGAGGCAATAAATGCAAAAGACAGGCTGGAGAAGGTAAGTGTATACCTTAATCGCGAGCTTGAGATACTTGAGATCGGAAGCAAAATTCAGTCTCGCGTAAAAGACCAGCTTACTAAAACCCAAAAGGAATATTTCTTAAGAGAGCAACTAAAGGCGATCCAGCAAGAACTGGGTATGCATGATGAGCAGTCTGATGAGATAGAAGAAATCCGCACTAAAATAGAGGCAGCAAAAATGCCTAAAGAGGTAAAAGAGAAAGCAATTAAAGAGTTAGATAGACTTGCAAAGATGCCGTCATCTGCTGCTGAGGCCTCGGTCATCAGGACTTACCTGGATTGGCTAATCGGCCTACCATGGCAGAAAAAGAGCAAAGCAAAGTTGGATCTTAAAGAAGCACAAAAAATCCTTGATGAGGACCACTATGGCCTTGATCAGGTTAAAAAGAGAGTGCTGGAATACTTAGCTGTCCATCAGCTTACAAATAAGATGAAGGGCCCTATTCTTTGTTTTGTTGGCCCTCCGGGGACTGGTAAAACATCAATAGGAAAATCAATTGCCCGCTCTCTAGGTAGAAAATTCGTGCGCATCTCGCTAGGCGGCGTGCACGACGAAGCTGAGATTCGCGGACACCGGCGCACCTATGTTGGGGCGCTTCCCGGGCGAATCATCCAGGCAATAAACCAGGCGGGGACTAAAAATCCGGTATTTATGCTTGATGAAATTGATAAGGTAGGTGCCGATTTCAGGGGTGACCCGACGGCTGCACTTCTCGAAGTGCTTGATCCGGAGCAGAACTTTGCCTTTTCTGATCACTACCTGGAGGTTCCTTTTGACCTCTCAGACGTCGTCTTTATCACGACGGCAAATATGCTGGAGACAATACCGCCAGCGCTGCGTGACCGCATGGAGATTATTCGGTACTCTGGCTATACCGAAGAGGAGAAAGTGCAAATTGCGACCAAATATCTAATCCCAAAGCAAATTAAAGAGCATGGATTAGACAGTAAAAAAGTAACCTTTGCGGAGAAGGCGCTTCGTAAAATAATCCGCGAATACACAAGGGAAGCTGGCGTTCGAGGACTTGAGAGAAAGATTGCAGATATACTTCGCCAGGTAGCTCGCAAAGTGGTTGAGGGAGAGACAAAACGTGTTAGGATAACTGAGAAGACGGTGCCAGATTATCTTGGGCCACGCCAATTCAGCTATGGTATTGCCAGCGATGCTGATGAGGTAGGCGTCTCAACAGGTCTTGCCTGGACCGAATTTGGTGGAGATGTCTTAGCTGTAGAGGCGGCACTTCTGCCAGGCAAGGGAAAGCTTCTTCTAACTGGACATCTGGGCGAGGTCATGCGTGAGTCAGCGCAGGCTGCGGTAAGCTATATCCGGTCGCGCTCTTCTGCGCTAAGTATCGACAAAGACTTCTATAGCGAATACGACATTCATATCCACGTGCCGAGCGGCGGGATTCCTAAGGATGGCCCATCGGCTGGCATCACAATGGCTACGGCTCTTGCTTCAGTCCTGACTAACCGTCCGGTAAGGCGGGATGTTGCTATGACAGGGGAGATCACATTAAGGGGTCGGGTACTTCCTATTGGAGGCGTTAAAGAGAAGGCCCTAGCGGCTCACCGGGCCGGTATCAAGCAGATTATCCTGCCGGCAGAAAATGAAAAGGATACCACCCTGATTCCGGATGAGGTCAAGCAAGAGCTCAAATTTTTCTTCGTGCATCACATGGACGAGGTTCTTGACATTGCGCTTCGAAAGCAAAAGTCCAGAAAAAAAGAGCCTGCTTACGCTTCAAGAGTGTAATACGTATCATAACAATTGATTGATAAAATAACAGCTGTTGTTGTATGATTGACCTAACTTATGAATAGTTTAAGGCTCAGGAAGTGACTGCCACGTCATGGGTTGGGGTCAGCATGTTTGGGAGGTTTCGCCCGGAGACGAACTCCATAGTAGCCCCCTAATGGGGATTTGAACAAGACCCATAAATTCCTGAGCCTTTATTTTGTAAGCTTACAAAATAAAGGCTCAGGACAACATATCAATTGATAGCTTAGCAATACGGTTTTTAAATAGGGTGCAATCAATCAGCGCAATCAATCGTTTGCCGTTTAAGATTGATAGCCTTTTTTGCAGTTTGTTGTCAAATGCTTAATTGCTCGCTCTAACATCTGCTCTATAGTCGCAACACTTCTTCCTACTTACCAGGTGGTTTTGTCTTCTTACGATCACACTCAGGCTTGTTGCATCGCACTAGCAGACATTATGCGGGATTTAACTTGGATGGTTACGCTACGTTTAGAGCGAACCCATCCCGGGAAACTTAAGCGTGATAAGCTCATGGATAACTCGTTGAAACTCTTAGTCTTTCTTAATATCGCTGATATATTTCTTACCAAGTACTTGACTGATCAGGGTGCTATAGAGCTTAACCCGATCATGGAGTATCTCCTGGCGGTTAATTTCTGGTTAGCACTTATCTTTAAGCTAGCTATCGTCGGTTTGGTTGTTCTTGCCATAGTGGAGCTAAGAAAGTACTCAAAGGGGATAAACTTCATAGTTACAGGTGCCAACTTATTTTTTGCTCTATTGGTTATTTATCAGGTAATAGGGGTATTTGTACTTTTTTAAGGTGTGCTCGAATTTCAATTTATCTTGAGATAGCGTAAAAATGCAAGCGCAAATACTGTTAGTTTAAAAATCCGGTCTTACCGTTTATAGTATATATCTAGCAGTTTCTAAAATGGTTATCTTTTCTTCTATCTTAGGAGTAAGTGGTTAGTGCGGGTTTTTTCTAAAGGAGACCGGGGAGACGAAATCGTTGATATACAGCTAAAACTATCGACGCTTGGGTATAAACTTGGACCCAACGGTGCCGATGGCTGCTTCACGGAGTTGACAGAGGAATCGATAAAGCAGTTTCAGGCAAGTAGGGGTCTTTCGGTGACCGGAATAGTCGATGAGGAAACTTGGAGGTCTCTTGTTGAAGCTACATATAAGCTAGGAGACCGGTTTCTTTATTTGAGGTCGCCCTTTTTTAGAGGCGATGACGTGCGCGAGCTACAGCTATCTTTAAATACACTGGGTTTTAATACCGGCAAGGTAGACGGCATCTATGGTGAGACTACCGAGCGGGCTGTAAGGGAATTCCAGCGAAACTACGGCCTACCTAGCGACGGGATTTTTGGACCATCAACATTTACCGCAATACGAAACCTGCGCCATCTTCTAGAAAACAAGGCAAGCGCAATATTTCCCGATCCGCATCGGCATCAACCTTCGGCTATCTCAGTCTTCAGAAACCGGAAAATCGCCGTCGGTCTCGTGATGGAAGATGTTGAAGAAGCGGGTCTGGTGGAAGAAGAGGAGGTCTGGGTTAGTCGAGACCTCGGCTTGCGGCTCGGCAATCTTCTGGAGCTGCTTGGGGCCAATGTTACGTATATTGAAGGAGCTGATTTAATAGTTGGCAACGGGGAAGTTGATATTTACGTTGGCCTTAGATTAAATTATGGGGCAAGCAGTGAGTCCCGCGGGAGTATTGTTATCTATAACAATAGTCCTGGTAACGTTGGTGTGCAAAGTCAGACGCTGGCTGAGATGATAAATGAAGAGCTTGCACGCTCGTTAGGATCGCATAATCTTGGCATAAGACCTTCAGATCTTATGTTGAAGGCGGGCGTTAATGCACCGGCCGTTCTCATAAAACCTCTATTTATTACAAATCCCAACGAAAGAGCGCTGCTAAGCGAGGACGTGTTTAGGCAGAAAATCGCAGTTGCAGTATTTGATGGCATAAAGAGCTATCTTAAACTCTACCAGAATTTTACCTCTGCCACAGAGCAGAAGGACGGTTAACCAGCCAAAGCAACCATCCAGTTAAGGCATTTGCTCTTGTTAGATTGGTTATGATACACTTCTAAATCAAAGGTTTTGTTTATGGGCGCTAAAGTTTAAAGCCAACTAGCCGAAACCTATTAGTAGCTATTTATGGCTTAGTCTGTAGTATTTAATTAAGGAAAATATGTAGCAGAATTCACAGGAGGAGATGCGATATTTTACGCAATAAGATAAAAATAATTTCGGTTGCATCTTTAATAGCAGCAGTCTTGGCAAGCAGTGCAACAACAGCGGTTTTTGCCGAGCCTACTACCAGTCAGCAGGCAGCCGATAAGCAGGCTGAGTTTAACCAAATCAAGGCGCAAGCCAACAAAATCGATGAGCAACTTGATGTCATAGTCGAGGAATACAACGAGCAAAACCTCGCTTTAAGCAGGATAGAAAGAGAACTCCAATCCCGTAAAGCCAGGATCGCGGCTGCAGAAAAAGAATTGGCCGCACGACAGCAAATGATCAACGAGAGATTTGCCAGCGTATACCGTCAAGGCAGCTTATCTCTTGTTGACGCGATTCTCAACGCAAAGAGTCTCGATCAGTTTCTATATTATATAGAGTTAATGGAGAGGCAGTCCAATCACGACGCAAAAGTGATTGCCCAAGTCAGGGCTGTTAAGCAGGATATCGAGACTCAAAGCGCGGAACTTCTTGAAAAAGAGAGAAAACAGAGAGAGCTTGTCACCGCGATAAAAGCAAAAAAAGCTGAAATTGAAGCTCAGCTTAAGGCTAAGAATGAACTGCTAGCAAAAGTTAAAGATCAACTCGATGCTTTAAGAAAACAAGAGGCAAAGGAACAGGCTGAGCTTAGAAAGAAACTTAGAGCTAAGATTACAGTTTCAAGGGGTGGAGGCAGGTCTGGAGTGGTAAGCATTGCCTTGGGTCTTTTAGGTACGCCTTATGCCTGGGGTGCCAGCGGGCCAAACGCTTTTGACTGTTCTGGATTTACAAGCTATGTCTATAGGCAGGTAGGTATTTCGCTGCCGCACTCAAGTCGAGCCCAGTACAATTCTGGAGACCGCATAAGCAGGGATGAGCTTCAACCAGGAGACCTGGTTTTCTTTGCGCACGGTAGGGTGATATCGCACGTTGGAATATATGTTGGCGGTGGTAACTTTGTTCACGCACCGAGAACGGGTGAGAGCGTTAAGGTACAAAGCATAGAAAGCCACGGTGGCTATGTTGGAGCCTGCAGGCCGTAGGCTCTACGGGCCAGAGAATCGGAAATATAAAAATTGATAATAGATTGAATTATCGAAGGATAGGATAGGAAAGGTGAGGGTTATTTAGCTCTTACCTTTTTCGATTCGACCTATTTTCAATTTTCTGTTTCTTCTTAGACTCAATTACCTGAGGAGAGGGTGAACCCGGACCCTGCTCCTGGACTCTTTAGAGAGACTTATGCAGGAAAAGGGTATCTCTCCTAGAATACATTCTAAAAAGCGTAGGAGGAGAGATGCATGAGTTTTACCGTTCCGACGTCTGAGCGCGTCCAGCTAAAAGATATAACAAGGGAAGTAGCTGCGGAGGTTGAGAAGAGCGGGATAAAAGATGGGATTGCGCTTGTTTACGTGCCCCACGCGACGGCTGCGCTTTTAATAAACGAGCATGAGACAGGATTGATATCCGATCTTACGGGCATGGTTAAGGAAGCCGTCCCGAGAGATAGGGCTTACGAGCATGATAGGATTGACAACAATGCATGGTCACACCTGACAAGTGCTCTGTTAGGCTGCAGCGTAATGCTTCCGATTACAGGGGGCAGAATCGAGAGGGGTACGTGGCAAAATATTTTTTTGGTAGAGCTCGATGGTCCACGGCAGCGTAAGGTTATTGTCAAAACTATAGGGAAGTAGGTGCTCCTCTTCACTCCAACTTCTCTGTTTCAACCCAACTTTTTGGTTGTTTGCTGCTATTTGATGGTGTCATAAGTGCTGGAGATAATAACGTTGTTTTAGTAGTATTATGCATGTTGTTTAACATCGCTTTTATCCTTGGCACCAGGTTGTTTTGTATGCGCTAAGCTGCGTTTTATATCGAATAGGGTGGGTAAACAAGAAGTATCCTACTAGGATTGGAGGCATACGCCGTGAAAGGCGGTATTAAGATAGGCCGAATTTTCGGTATTGATGTAAGTTTAGACTATAGTTGGTTTTTTATATTTGCGCTGATCACGCTGGGGTTGACATTCATAATATTTCCACAGCTATCGCCTGGCCTCAGCCTTGTCTCATATCTGGCCATGGGAGTCATAGCATCCGTTTTGTTTTTCGCTTCGGTCCTCTTTCACGAGGCAATGCATTCGCTGGTAGCTAAGCGAAACGGCATGGATATCGAAGGTATAAGGCTCCTGATATTCGGCGGTGTATCTGAGCTAAACGAGGAGCCCCGCTCGCCAGGGGTCGAATTCAAAATGGCATTTGCAGGACCTGCAAGCAGTATATTTCTGGGGGTCATTTTCCTGGGCATTTTCTTTGTGGGGCGCAATTTAGATTTAGGGCCGCTAATAAACGTGCCTGCTTTCTGGCTGGGCTATGTTAACTTGCTGCTTGGTGTATTTAACCTGCTACCAGGTTTTCCGCTTGATGGCGGAAGGGTATTCCGCTCGGCAGTCTGGTATCTTACCGGCAATTTGCGGAGGGCAACCGGCATCGCAACCGCTCTGGGTAAGGGCATAGCTTACGCGATGATATTGGTTGGTGTGCTTGGCCCATTTATCGGGAACCTGAACTTACTCTGGTTTGTGTTCATAGGATGGTACCTCCTACGTGCGGCCGATTCAGGATATCGGCAGGTTATATTCGATGAAGCTCTTGAAGGAGTCATGGTGGGACAGGCGATGACGCAAAATCCAGAAACGGTCGATCCGAATATCAGCATAGAAGAGATGGTTAAAGACCATTTCATGCAACACCGCTGGGTGGCATATCCGGTTGTAGAGAACGACCATGTCGAGGGCATAATTACCATAGATAGTCTGAATAACTTGCCACGCAGAAGCTGGAAGCGTAAGCGTGTTCGGGACGTTATGCAGCCCCTGTCCACCGAGATCGTTACTACACCGGACACGGAAGTGTCCGCAGTTATGCCCAAGTTAAACTCGACTAAAAACATTGGCCGGTTACTTGTTATAAGGGGCGGGCAGTTGATAGGGATACTCACTAAGACAGATGTCACAAAAACTGTTGTGAGGCGGTTAAGAAGTAAGGAAAGAGAAAAGGAAAAGCCCGCCGCTTAATAGGTGGGATTTTTAGTCCTCAGTCCCGTTTCTTTTGTAGATTGTTTTCAAATGCAGAAAGTGCCGATCGATATATGCGCTCATGTCTGTCGATAAATAACTCCTCGTTATACTCCTTGATCACCAAGTCCCGGCAGCATGCCCGGTCGATTTTGTCAATTTTTTTGAGGGCCTCTATCATTCCAAATTTATCGTCAACAATAAATCCAGTTTGGCCATCTCTTATGACTTCAGGTACCGAGCCGTTTCTAATTGCTATAACCGGGGTGCCACAGGCCATAGACTCGATCATCACCAGCCCAAAAGGTTCGGGCCACTGGATAGGGAACAGGGTGCACTCGGCACCCTGGTAAAGCTCAAGCTTGGTTTCGTGATCAACCTCTCCCAGGTACTCAATCTTTCGCGTTAGGTAGGGTTTGACCTTATCTTTGAAATACTGCTTCTCGTGGTTTTCGCTGCATTTTCCGATCATGATAAGGCGCTTGCCAGTTCTCTTTGCAACCGATGCGGCAATGTGAGCTCCTTTTTCCTCATTCATGCGTCCTACAAAGAGTAAATAGTTCCCAGTCGATTCCGAGAAGGGATAACGATCGATCATTACTGCATTTGGAATAGTAGCGGCAAAATTTAGGTTGCCGAAAGTTTTTCGCTGAAAGTCGCTTATTGCCACGTAGAGAAGGTCGGAGGCGATTGCGTGAAAAAAATTTAAGCTTTGCTTTTCCGCAGGTCCGTGAAGTGTGGCGAAAACCGGCTTCTTAAGAAGTCTACTGGTGAATGCGCCAAGTAATCGGCTACCATAGCCGTCATGGTCGTGGATAATGTCAAAATCCTCTGCTTGGCTATACGCCGCCAAGCTCTGCATATTCTCAAGATGGATGTTATCATCCATCTTCTTAAATGGCGCCTTGTCAAAAATCGAAATAAGACGCGCTTGTGTTATGGAATCGCCGGATGCGAACAGAGTAACATCATGGCCTTTTCTGCAAAGACCTTCGGTTAATAGCGACACTACGAGCTCGATACCACCATAACCTGTAGGCGGTACAGGGAACCAAGGGGGCGATATTATAGCGATTTTCAACTTTCTTTGTTCGATCTCTTCCATAGTGGATAAGATACCCGCAATAGTTTCTATTCAGCGGTTCGGAATGAACTTTTTGCGGTTTGCATGCTAATTATCCCTAATTAATCTCACTAGCACGTTATCAAGCTGGCATTTTTCACCGAAAATGGTATAATAAAACCCGCATCGGGATGTAGCGCAGTTTGGTTAGCGCGCCGTGTTCGGGACGCGGAGGTCGGAGGTTCGAATCCTCTCATCCCGACCAGAGAGTTCTTATTCGAACTCGGAGAAAAAATTACGTCAAAAGGCTCAGCAAAATCATTACTGCTGGCCTTTTTGCCGTTTAGATAGATCTTTTTAAAGAGTGCTTGGTTAAAAATTCTCCTAGTCTGAGGGGATGCTTTTTGTAGGCTTCATGGCAATTAGAAGCATGGATATAGCCAAATAAATGGTTTCCTCAACTTCGTCATTTGTGGCTGTCAGTTCTTCAAGCCTGGTTTCGGCGTTAAGTGTTGATCGTCAACACTTTTGACCCCTCATCCGCAATTAAAATTGACCCCTCTCAATCATGAATTGGTCCGCTTCAATTTATCCTTCAGCCGGTAGCTTGAACCGTTGATGTAGAATATTTTGGCATGGTGTACTAATCGATCGATGATGGCGGTAGCAACGATATTATCCTCAAAGATCTTGCCCCACTCATCGAAGTTGTAGTTACTGGTTACGATAACCGAGCCCTTCTCGTAGCGCACAGAGATAAGCTGAAAGAGAAGATTGGCCTCTTCGCGTGAGATCGGCATGTAGCCGAGTTCATCGATAATGACGAGGTGAAGCCTGGAATAATACATCAGGGTATCGATGAGGCCACCGGCCCTCTGGGCGATTGCGAGCTCCTCGATGAGCTTTTGCGCCGGAATAAACGCAACCCGGTATCTGGCGACGCAGGCTTTTACCCCGAGCGCGATTGCAAGGTGCGTCTTTCCCACACCCGGTGGCCCCAAAAGCACCACGTTATCTCCGGTGCGGGCGAACTCAAGGCTTGAGAGAGCGATCACCTCCTTTTCGTTTAAGGATGGCTGAAAGGTGAAATCAAACTCCTCGAGTGTCTTAATAAATGGAAACTTCGCTTTGGAGAGCTTCGTTTTGATCGAGGCCTCGGTTTTACGCTTGAGTTCATCCTCCAAAAGAAGTGCCAAGTATTCCTCGTAGGTTAAATTGCTCGCCTGCGCGGTTTCAGAAAACGCCCGGTAGGTGTGAACCAGACCGTGCAATTTTAGCGCTTTGAAGTGTGCCTCAAGGGGAGGGCTACTACTGTGCATGAGTCACCTCCACTCGGTAGGCGGAGAGCTCGCGCGCAATCGATACCGGACGCATGCGTATCCCGGCCGTTAAGGGAGCGGGCTTGAGCCGTGTCGTATCAAGAAGTCTGCGGACACTCGTTTTATGATACGAGCCGATGTGTGTACAGCTAAGAATTGCCGCTTTGACGGCTTGCGCCTCGTAGACCTCGGCGTAGGCGAGGATCTCAGAGAGGTGGTAGAGCATGTTGGTGCCGTGCGTCAACTTAATTCCTTCGATAAATGGCACGCTCTCGTTGCCGAACGCTTCGATAAATGCGCTTAGCACTTCCTCGCGCTTGGAGGTGCGCCGTGCGAGAAAGCCTTCATTTATTGCCTCGTGCTCAGGGTGGGTCGGGCGGATCCCACGCACGAGCGGCACCTCGTGCTCGGCTACAAGGGTTCCTTTCGCATCAAAGATTACCACGCGCTTTGCAAGAATAGGCTCGACGAAGACGTCGCGCAGGCACAGGCGCATGGGCACGGGATAGAGGTTGCCCTCATATGAGACATAGCCGTCGTTTGATACTTTACGCAGATGGCGGATGAACAGGCGGCCTGGCTCAATAGTTGCCACTGGGCGAAGGAGCGCCCTCTCATGCTCAAAGCGCACGTTCGGGGCCTCTTTAAGCGTGCTGTGCTCCCGCTCGTTGTAGGCGTCGGTAAACTCGGCAAGAAGCCGGTCGAGCTCCGCTATGCTCTCAACGGTAAGGCCGCGCAAGAGATGCTCTTGTAGGTAGTAAAACGGGCGCTCAACTTTTCCTTTTGTCTGCGCCCGGTATGGTGCACACAAAAACGGCTCGATACCAAACGTGCCGCACAGCATCAAAAATTCGTCGCTAAAGCGGGGCTGACCGTTCTTTCGCTCGATGACGATCTGCTTCGGGTTGTCGGTAACAAGCACCTTGGCCGCTCCGCCGAAGAAGTAGATCCCCTCGATAATGGCGCGCAGGATGTCGGCGGCCGTTATGCGAAGTGAAACTGCGTAAAACTTCTTGCGGCTGTAGCACAAAACAAGCTCATGAAAGTAGACTTTTGTGGGACGCCCGGCTACGGGGATCACCCACTCTTTCCAGTCGTACTGCATCTGCTCACCAGGCTCGGTTTCCACTCGGGTCGTGGCTTTTGTGCTGATCTTATCATCTGTCTTAAGGCCAGCAATGTAGCGGTGCAGGCTCGAGAGCGAGCCGGCGTATCCCAGCAATCCAAGCTCCGTAAAGATTCGCGTGCCGATGTACTCCTTTTTAAGCATCTCAGCGATCTCATCGCGGTAGGCGTCGCAGAGCTTTGTGCGCTCCGGCGCATCAAAGCTTGGCGGTTCACTTGAGCGCATATACTTTTTCACCGTGTTTTTAGAAAGATCCAGTTGTTTTGCTATCGTTTTAGCCCCTATGCCGCTTCGCTGCATTGCTTTTACTTGCTGCCATTTATACATAGTTATCACCCCTTATGCTTCCTCCTTGGTAGTTTTGGAGGAAGATTGTACTTGTTAGGGGGTCAAATTTAAATGACGATTGGGGGTCAATTCTATTTTACGATCTATATCTCTTTTAAGCGATATGACTCACCCTTGATGTTGATCGTGGTCGCATGGTGAAGCAGCCGATCAAGGATCGCTGAGGCCAGCACGGTGTCAGAAAAGACCTCGCCCCACTCGGTAAAGCTTTTGTTCGAGGTGAGGATGATGGATCCCTTCTCATAGCGCCGTGAGATGAGCTGAAAGAACAGATTTGCCCCCGTGCGATCGAGTGGAAGATAACCCACCTCGTCGATGATTAAAAGAGCCGGAGAAGTGTACGTCTTCATGCGGTGCTCAAACTTGCTCTCTTGGAACGCTTTAATCAGCGACGACACCATCCCCGTGGCTGTGGTAAAGTAGACCCTATGCCCCGCTGCAATTGCTTTGAGTCCCAAGCCTATCGCTATATGCGACTTTCCCACACCTGGTGGGCCGGTGATCACCAGATTCTCGCCATTGGCGATAAAGCGCAGCGTTGAAAGCTCTTTGATTCGCTTTTTATCAATCGAGGGCTGAAAAGCAAAGTCAAAGTCTTCAATTGTCTTAAGATACGGAAGCCCCGCAAGACGGGTTCGCATGGTGATGCTTCGCTCTTTTCGTGCGATAAGCTCGGCGTCTACTAAAACGGCTAAAAACTCGGTGTAGGAGGCCTCTTTGGCTGCGGCATCTTCAGCCGCCGAGCTTAAAACCTCTGCCATGCGGGTAACTTCCAGCTTCTTTAGGTTTTCAAACAGCATCTCGTAGTTTAGGTTCATGAGAGCGCCTCCTCGTATACCTTTAGGTCGCGCACCTCAACCTTAGGGGCATCGAGGCCGTGGATGGTCATCCTTTTCGGTTGCGCTGGCTCCCCAACTGCGATACCTTGGTAGTGGTCAGGGACGATTACCGTCTCGCCCTTTTTCGCACGCCGGTGGCAGTAGATAGACTCTCCGTCTAAAAAGATGTGTATCATGCCATCGGCGTTTTCTTTGATAAGCACGACTCTTTTTGTGGCCACGTGTGGCAGCGAATATCTGGCTCCCCGGTAGGAGATGATCGAGTCAAGCGTTGCCCTTCGATAGGTATGCTCTGCGGTGTCAAAGGGGACAACAGAGGCAATTGGGATTAAGCCCTCTTTCGCAAAGCGAGCCCGCGGCACCTCCCCAGTGGTGCCGTGCACGTGCACGTTGGCAACTTCTGCAAGCCAGGCAAGAGCGGCCGCATTTATCTCCTCAAGACTTGAGAATACTTCCCCGAGCAGGAAGTTACCCTTCACGTATTTAATAGCCGACTCCACCTTTCCTTTGGTCTGTGCCCGGTAGGGTTTGCAGAAGCGCGGCGTAAAGCCGTAGTGCGCCGCCATGTCGGCAAAGCGAGGGTTGAGTTCAACTTTTTCCAAGAACCGGCGAATCACTGCTGATTTCGTATTGTCGTAGAGGATTTGCTCTGTTACCCCGCCGAAAAATTCAAAGGCGTTTGTGTGGCAACGCATAAACGTGGTGGTGTCCTGGCGAGCGGTAAACTCAACGTACATGTACCGAGAGAAGCCAAGCGTCATCACAAAGCAGTACAGGGGCCTCACCACTCCTTTATGAAAGATCCTGCCGCAGTGCCCCCAATCGACTTGTGCCTGAAAGCCGGGATTTGTCTCAAAACGCTTGATAGCAGTCTCTTTATCTATACG
Organism: Bacillota bacterium; assembly: GCA_023511485.1. Classification (NCBI taxonomy): domain Bacteria; kingdom Bacillati; phylum Bacillota; species Bacillota bacterium. The sequence continues at coordinate 29,490 of JAIMBH010000028.1, forward strand.
CAATGGGCGCATAAAATCTTTGAGGATGCTGATACCGCCGGTATAGCCCTTCTTTTGTATCTCAGTGAGCATTTTAACCCCGTTTGTCATGCCAGCCTCCATGCGCATACGGATGTAGGGTTTAAACGGGTCAAGCTTTGATGCTACCGGCGGGCGTGCTGTGTATTTGGGTGGCTCTTTTTGTGCCAGGTACTTTCGCACCGTCTTTGTATCTCTTCCAGTAACTAAAGCGATCTGTGTGATGTTTAGTCCTTGCCGCTGTAAATCCTTAATGTCCATCATTTCCTCCCCTTGAACCATTGGCAACCTCCTTAGTTTTGGTTGCCTTGATGATTGGCTTAAAGTTGGGAATTTTCAACCGGCGTTTTTAGGGATTTTACAACCGGCGGTGACATATGCGATGAATGGGGATATATCCCTTTTGAGAGGGAAGGATCACAGCTACTGTTTCAGGTGATATCGCAGTGTTACGAGAAAAGGAGTCTCATCATAACCACAAATCTGGAATTCAGTAAGTGGAACGGCATATTCTACGATGAGAAACTAACCAGTGCGATAATTGATAGGGTAATCCATCACGGCCACTTGCTGATGTTTACGGGGCCAAGCTTTAGGCTTAGACACTCTACCATAAATTGCTAAATCTGGAAATCGGGGTGCTAGAAAAATTAAGTTCCGAACGCTAGAATTTTAAGTTGCCAAACACAGCGCCGTACTCGACCTGGAGGTATCATTGGATTAATATTATCGGTCACGATCTGCTGTGAATTTCTTGCTACTAGTCGTTCTCGTATCGACTCCATCGTGCCGCGAATCTTGACCTGATAGTAATATCCAACCGCGTCTAGAAACCAGAAACACAAGGGTATCACTAAACCACTTACAAAGAAGGCATGATCTAGTTTATCGGCAGTAAACTTCGCCAGCAGAGTTAATACGATAAACTCAGTTGTGACACAGAACTTCTTAGTCTCGAAGCAAAATCTGCTAATCTGCGACACAACACCATGCAGTTGATCAAGCAACATCCAATCGAGTTCATCTTCAAACGACTTTGTGTATGGCGTTACTTCTACTAACATAAATGTCTCCGTAATGATTGGGTGCACGATTTAATAAGGATATTGGGACCTAGATCGGCGCGGTCAATCATTTGCATAAATATCACGATGAAGCATATTCCCGTCAGCTGAATTTGCTGAATATGCTAGTTATTCGTCAAAAATTTCAAGATTCCTGCTTTGCTCGTTAGCTAACTCAGGTGGATTTCTCAAATATTTTTCGAGCCACTGACTAGATTTGCTAGACGCTTGTGCTGTGGTTTACGCTATCAAACTGGCAATTTCCTAGTTTCGAATAAATATTTGCTATACCGCCAAACATAGCTTCTCTATTGGTTCGAATAGCGACCGATCCGGGGAGCAAAATGGATTCCAACTTGAAGAACCGCTTTTTAGAGCGGTTTTTCATTTATTTGCCTACAGTTATAGGCTGATGCTAACCTTAAGGCCATTCGCCGCAAGCGCTCCGAAATCTTTTTTTGAGAATGGGTAAGAACACCCAAAACTAAAGTTTTGGAGGATTTAAGATGATCGATATTGATGTTCTTGTTATAGGTGGCGGCATGGCAGGTAGCGCCGCTGCAAAAGCAGCCCGCGACTACGGTGTATCAGTTGCACTTGCAGATCCAGGAGATCTTGGCGGCACCTGACTTTGGCGGGGATGTATACCCAAGAAGTCCTTGGTAAGGTCTCTAGATGTTTTCTCTACCGTTAAACGTGCTTCTGAATTTGGCGTTGTTGTCAAAGATGAGGTTAGCCTTGACTGGCTGCGTGTCATTGAGCGCAAGCAGTATGCAATCAGGAATGCCGAAGGCGACAAAGCTGCAGATCTAAAGAGACGGGGCATTGACTACTACAAAGAACCAGTTACCTTTGTCTCGCCCGATGAGGTTACCATAGGAGGTGAGCGAGCCCGGCCTGGAAAGATCATTGTTGCAACCGGTTCAAAACCGAGTATGCCCCCGATACCCGGCATTGAGCATGCCATAACGAGTGATGGTGCTCTCGAGCTGAAAGAATTACCCGCGTCGATGGTCATCATTGGCGGCGGTTTTATCGCTTTAGAGTTTGCCCATGTTTTTCGTCAGGCAGGAGTCAAGGTAACCATTTTAGAGGCCAAAGATCGCCTTCTATCAGCTGCTGATGGCGAGATATCAAATGCCATCAAAGACTCGTTTATTCGTCAAGGCATGGAAGTTTATACAGGAGCAGGTGTTTCCGGTATCGAAGTTCAAGACGGAGTAAAAACTGTTACGGCAACGATAGCTGGTGAAGAGAAGCATTTTACCACCGATATTGTCCTAAACGCAACCGGACGAGTACCTTCTTTCGATACCTTAAACCTGGACGGGGCAGGGGTTCTCTACTCAAAGAAGGGCATTAAAGTTAACGAGTTTATGCAAACAAATTTAGAGCACATCTATGCGGCAGGCGACGTTACAGGGGGATATATGCTAACCCCCGTTGCCTCATATGAAGCTAGAGTTGCCGCTCAAAACGCAGTTTCGGGAAATAGTCGAAAGATGGATTACCGTGTTGTACCATACGCGGTCTTTTCCCGCCCGGAGATTGGAAGCGTTGGACTAACAGAGGAAGAAGCACAAGCAAAAGGTATTGATTACTCTCTTGCCTATCTTGATTTTGCTACTATTGGGGCAGCCATTGTAAACGGTGAAACCGAAGGCTTTGCAAAGCTCATCGTGGACAACAG